>JAJXSQ010000279.1 GCA_021784495.1 Myxococcales bacterium
CGCGTGGTGGCCGCGCGCGATCACCCTCCCGCCGCGGACGAGCACCGCGCCCACGGCCGGGTTCGGGCTGGTCCTGCCGAGCCCCCGCGTCGCCTCGGCGATGGCGAGCCGCATGAAGCGCTCGGCCGGCGGCCCGGGCCGCGCCGCGGTCACGGCTTCCCCCGCCCCGGCGCCAGCCCGGCGAGCTCGCTCATGAAGTCCCCGACGTCCTCGAAGGCCCGGTAGACCGAGGCGAAGCGCACGAAGGCCACCGGGTCGAGCGCGCGGAGCCGGGCCATCACCGCCTCGCCCACCACCCGGCTCTCGACCTCCTTCTCGCCGAGCTCCTGCACCTGCCGCTCCACCTCGGCGACGAGCGCCTCGACGCGGGCCGCGGAGATGGGGCGCTTCTGGCACGCCCGCGCGACCCCCTCGACGATCTTCTGCCGGTCGAACGGCTCCCGCCGGCCGTCCTTCTTCACCACCTGGGGGAGGTTCTCCTCCATCCGCTCGTAGGTGGTGAAGCGCCGCCCGCAGCCGAGGCACTCCCGGCGCCGCCGCGTCGCCTGGCCGTCGGTCGCCTCGCGCGAGTCGACGACCCGGTCCTCCAGGTGGCCGCAGGAGGGGCAGCGCATCCGTCGGGTCAGGTGCGGTCGGCGTACATCGGGAACCGGCCGCAGAGCTCCTTCACCTCGGCGCGGAGCCGCCCCAGCGCCGCCTCGTCCCCGGCGGCGTCGAGCGCCCGGACGATCAGCCCGGCGACCCGGGTCATCTCGCCGGGCCCCATGCCGCGGGTGGTGAGCGCCGGCGTCCCGATCCGGATGCCGGAGGTCACCATCGGCTTCTCGGGGTCCCAGGGGATCATGTTCTTGTTCACGGTGATCCCGGCGCGCCCCAGCGCCTCCTCGCCCGCCTTGCCGGTCAGCTTCCGGCTCCGCAGGTCGACCAGCATGAGGTGGTTGTCGGTGCCCCCCGAGACGAGGCGCAGCCCGGCCCCGATCAGCCCCTCGGCGAGCGCCCGGGCGTTCTCCAGGATCCGCGCCTGGTAGGCCTTGAACTCCGGCCGGAGCGCCTCGCCGAAGGCGACCGCCTTGGCGGCGATCACGTGCTCCAGCGGCCCGCCCTGGATGCCCGGGAAGATCTGGCTGTTGAGCTTCTTCGCCAGCTCCGGATCGCGGGTCAGGATGAGCCCGCCGCGGGGGCCGCGGAGGGTCTTGTGGGTCGTCGAGGTGACGATGTCGGCGTGCGGGACGGGGTTCGGGTGGAGCCCGGCCGCCACCAGGCCGGCGATGTGGGCCATGTCCACCACCAGCGCGGCGCCGACCTCGCGGGCGATGGCCGCGAACCGGTCGAAGGGGAGGGTCCGGGGGTAGGCGCTCGCGCCCACGACCAGGATCCGCGGCCGGTGCTCGCGCGCCAGCCGCGCGACCTCGTCCAGGTCGATGGTCTCGTCCGACTGGCGCAGCCCGTAGGGGACGATCCGGAAGAGCTTCCCCGAGAAGTTGACCGGCGAGCCGTGGGTGAGGTGGCCGCCGAAGTTGAGGCTCATCGCCAGGAGGGTGTCGCCCGGCTGCGCCAGCGCGAAGTAGGCGGCCATGTTGGCCTGCGAGCCGGCGTGGGGCTGGACGTTGGCGTGCTCGGCGCCGAAGAGCCGCTTCGCCCGGTCGATCGCCAGCTGCTCCACCCGGTCGACCACCTCGCACCCGCCGTAGTACCGCTTCCCCGGGTACCCCTCGGCGTACTTGTTGGTGAGGGTCGAGCCGGCGGCCTCGAGGACGGCCGGGGAGACGAAGTTCTCGCTGGCGATCAGCTCGAGCCCGTCGGCCTGGCGGCGGGTCTCCTCGCGGATCAGCCCGGCGATCTCGGGATCGGCCTCGGCGAGGCGGGCGGTCGGCATCATGCGGCGGGCTCCTGCGGGTGGCGTCGGGAGGCGCTCTCATAGCGCGCCCGGCCGGGGGGTCGCAACCGTTCAGCGGCCCGCGGGGCGGGGCCGGCGCGCGTCGAGCACCGGCAGGATCCGATCGAGGAGCGCGTCGGCCACCTGGGCCTTCGACCCGGCGAGCTCCACCGGCTCGGCCTCGGTGACGAAGGTGACCCGGGTCTCCCCCGCCCCGAAGCCCGCGCCGGGGGCGCCGACCCGGTTCGCGACCACGAGATCGCAGCGCTTCGCCCGCAGCTTCTCCCGCGCGTGGGCGACGACCTCCTCGGTCTCGGCGGCGAAGCCGACGAGCACCGGCGCGCCGGGGCGCCCCGCCAGCCGCGACGCCACCCCCCCCAGGACGTCGGGGGTCCGGACGAGCCGGAGCACCTCGTCGCCCGGCCCCTTCTTCAGCTTGTGCGGGTGGACCACGGCCGGCCGGTAGTCGGAGACGGCCGCGGCGGCGACGAGGAGATCCATCCCCTCCAGCTCCGCCTCCACCGCGCCGGCCATCTGCTCGGCGGTCTCCACCCGGATCAGCCGGACCGAGGCCGGCGCGGGGAGCGCCGAGGGGCCGGAGACGAGCGCCACCGCGGCGCCGCGCCGGGCGGCCGCGGCGGCGACGGCGTAGCCCATCGCTCCGGTCGACGGGTTGGAGACGAAGCGGACCGGGTCGATCGGCTCGCGCGTCGGGCCGGCGGTGACCACCACCCGCCGCCCGGCGAGGTCGCGCGGCCCGAGCAGGCGCGCCGCGGCCTGGGCGATCTCCACGGGCTCCGCGAGCCGCCCCTCCCCGACGTCGCCGTCGGCGAGCGCGCCGGCGCCCGGCCCCACCACCTCCCAGCCACGGGAGCGCAGCGTCGCCAGGTTCTCCCGCACCGCCGGGTTCTCCCACATGCGGGTGTTCATCGCCGGCGCCAGGAGCCGCGGGCAGGTGATCGCGAGCGCGGTGGTGGTCACCGCGTCGTCGCCGAGCCCGGCCGCGAGCCGCCCGAGCAGGTCGGCCGTCGCCGGCGCCACCACCAGGAGGTCGGCGGCCCTCGCCAGGGCGAGGTGGCCGTAGCTCCGCTCGCTGGCCGGGTCGAGCAGATCGGTGAGGACCGGCGCGCCGCTGAGCGCCTGGAAGGTGAGCGGGCCGACGAAGCGGGTGGCCGCGGGCGTCATGGCGATCCGGACGGTGCCGCCGCCCTTCACCACCAGCCGCGCCACCTCGCACGCCTTGTAGGCGGCGATCCCGCCGCCGACCGCCAGCAACACCGTCCGGTTCGAGAAGTCCATCGGGGGCATCCTAGCCGACGAGCCCCGGTGCGCCACCGGCTATCATGCCGCCATGGAGCCCGCGCCCCGCCCCCCCCTCCCGGGCTCCCCCCCGGCGGCGCCGCCCGGGGACCGGCAGACGACCGCCCCCGGCGCCGGCGCCCACCTCGTCGCGCTCGTCGCGCTCTACCCGGTCGGCCTCGCCGCCCAGGCCCTCCACCCGCTCCCGGGGCTCGCCTGGACCGAGCTCTTCGTCTTCCTCCTCCCCGCCGCGGCGCTGGCGGCGCGCGCCTCGCCGCGGGGGGCGGTCCGGTCCCGTCCCTCGCCGGCGCGGGTGGCCGCCCTCGCGCGCCTCACCGGCCTCGGCGCCGCCGCCGGCCTCGCCGGCTTCGTGGCCGCCGAGGGGATCGCGGCCCTCTGGACGGCGGCCCTGCCGCGGCGCCTGGTCGACGCCTTCGATCTCTCCCCCTTGTTCGGCGGGGACCGGTGGGAGCGGGCGGCGGCGCTCGCCCTCGCCGCCCTGGCGGCGCCGGTCTGCGAGGAGATCGCCTTCCGCGGCGCCCTCCTGCCGGCCCTGCTGCGCCGGGGCTCCCCGGGCCGGGCCATCGCCTGGAGCACCCTCGCCTTCGCGATCGTCCACCTCGACCCGATCCGCTTCCCGTCGCTGCTGCTCGTGGGCGCCCTCTGCGGCTGGCTCGCCTGGCGCGGCGGCTCGGTCCTGCCGGCGGTGGCCGCCCACGCGGCCA
>JAJXSQ010000280.1 GCA_021784495.1 Myxococcales bacterium
CCGCGCCGCCGCCACCAGCCGCGCCAGCGCGAGCGCGCCGCCGGCCAGCGCGGCGGCGATGACCGCCGCGCCGAGCGGCGTGGGGAGCGCGTCGCGGCAGGTGACGTCGAGGAGCGGCCGGGTGACGACCGTCCCCGAGATGAGCAGCCCCGGGACGAGCGCCGCCGCGCTCCCCGCGAGCGGGAGGAGGCGCAGCCGTCGCGCGAGCGGGCCGGGGAGGCGCGCGGAGAGCGCGTCCACGTAGTGCAGCCAGCCCCAGAGCTGCGCCATCCCGGCGGCGAGCTGGATCCGCGCGGCGAGCACCACGGCGCCGTCCGGCCAGCCGAGGGTGCTGGCGACGTTGCCGAGGCCGAAGGCGGCCGCGGCGTAGGCGATCAGCCCGAACCAGCGCAGGTCCTCCCACCCCGGCGCGCGCGCGAAGCGGCGCGCCTGTGCGCCGACGTAGACGGCGACGAACGCGGTGGCGATGGCGATGGCGCTCGGGAAGTTCATCACGGCCCGGGCGGGGGAGAATGCACGCCGCGGACCGGAGCGGGGGCGCCATCTCGGACGAACTCCGGGGCGGGTGAGGCGATACCCGGGTCGGCCGGCCCCACCCGACCATGAGTCACCGACGGTGGAACGAGGGGCGGGGAGCCCCTCAGCCGCGGGCGCGGAGGGCGGCGTCGCGCAGCTCGGCGACGGCGCTCCGGTAGTCCGGGGCTCCGAAGATCGCCGTCCCGGCCACCAGCACGTTCGCGCCGGCGGCCGCCACCGCCCCGGCGGTGTCCGGTCGGATCCCGCCGTCCACCTCGATCTCGAGCGCCAGGCCCCGGGCGTCGGCCATCGCCCGCAGCCGCCGCACCTTCTCGGTGCAGGCCTCGATGTAGCGCTGCCCGCCGAAGCCGGGGTTGACGGTCATGACGAGCACCATCTCGCAGTCTCCCAGCACCCACTCGACCGCCTCCGGCCCGGTCGACGGGTCGAGCGCCACGGCCGGCCGCGCCCCGGCCGCCCGGATCGCCTGGAGGGTCCGGTGGAGGTGCGGCGAGACCTCGGCGTGGACGCTGATCAGATCGGCGCCGGCGCGGGCGAAGGGCTCCACGTACCGCTCCGGCTCGACGATCATCAGGTGGGCGTCGATGGGGAGGCGGGTCACCTTCCGGACCGCCTCGACGACCAGCGGGCCGACGGTGAGGTTCGGGACGAAGCGGCCGTCCATCACGTCGACGTGGATCCAGTCGGCGCCGGCCGCCTCGGCGGCGCGCACCTCGTCGGCGAGCCGCCCGAAGTCGGCGGAGAGGAGGGAGGGGGCGATCCGGATCGGGGGCGGCATGGCGGGCAGCATAGCCGAGGAGCGGCGGTCGCCTCACCGGGCCCCGGCCGGCGCCCCGTCCCGGGTGAGGCGGGCGACGTAGAAGCCGTCCGCCCCGTGGCGGTCGGGCCGGGTCACGAGGTCGCCGTCGGCGGTGGCGAGCCCCGCGGGGAGGCCGCTCGGCGGATCCCGCCGGAGCCCCTCGGCGAGCGCGCCCGCGACCAGCTCCGGCCCCTCGGCGCGCGAGAGCGAGCAGACCGCGTAGGTGACCGGGGCGCCGGGGCGCGCCAGGCGGGCCATGGCCAGCAGGATCTGGCGCTGGAGGGCGGCGAGGCGCGGGAGGTCGACCGCCTGCCGCCGGAGCTTCAGCTCGGGGTGGCGGCGGAGGGTCCCGAGGCCGGCGCACGGGGCGTCGACGAGGACGGCGTCGAAGCTCGCCGGCTCCAGGCCCGGGACGTCGCGGGAGGCGTCGGCGCAGATCACCGTCACCGGGAGGCGCCGGCGGACGGCCTCGGCGCGGAGGGCGTCGGCCTTGCGCGGGTGGAGCTCGATGGCCACCACCTCCGAGCCCGGCCCCAGCAGCTCCGCCAGGTGGAAGGCCTTGCCGCCCGGCGCCGCGCAGGCGTCGAGGACCCGGGCGCGGCGGCCGCGGAGGTGGCCGGCGGCGGCGAGGACGGCCAGCTGGGCCCCCTCGTCCTGGACCTGGAACGGCACCCCGGCGGCCGCCCGCTCGAGCCGGGCGACCGACCCGCCCTCGAGCAGGACCGCGTCGGGCGAGAGCCGGCCGGGGCGGGCGACGAGGCCGGCGGCGGCGGCGCGGCGAAGGAGCTCCTCGACGCGGGTCGTCCGGACGGCGAGCGGCGCCGGGCCGTTCATCGCCCGGGCGAGCGAGAGCGCCTCCTCGGGCCCGAGCCAGGCGACCCACTCCTCGGCGAGCCACCGCGGCAGCGACTCGGCGGCGGCCAGGTGGCCGGCCGGGTCGACCGCGAGGGGCGGCGGCGGCGCCGGCGGACCGGCGCGCTGGAGGGCCCGGAGCACGGCGTTCACGTAGCCCGCGGCCCGGCCGTGATCGACCGCCCGGGCCAGCCCGACCGTCTCGCCGACCGCGGCGTGCGGCGGCGTCCGGAGGGAGAGGAGCTGGTAGGCGCCGAGCCGGAGGAGGACCCGCGCGGCGGGGTCGAGCGCCGCCAGCGGCCGGGTGGAGTGCGGCGCCAGCGCGGCGTCGAGCGACAGGGCGCGGCGGAGGGTGCCGTAGGTGAGCTCGGTGGCCAGGCCGGCCTCGCGCGGGTCGAGCGCCCCGGCCTGCGCCAGGGCGGCGTCGAGGGCCCGGGAGGCGAAGGCGCCCCCGTCCTCGACGCGCAGGAGGACGTCGAAGGCGATCGACCGGCCGGTGATCGGGCGGGCGCTCACCGGCCGAACCAGAGGCCGGTCCGGCCGAGGCCGTTGGCGAGGTCGCGCGCCGCCATCCGGCGGCGCCCCTCCGGCTGCACCTCGAGGAGCTCGAGCGCCGTCCCGCCCCCGCAGCCGACGAGGAGCGCCCCGCCCTCGAGCCGCCCCTCGCCCGGCGCCGCCGGCCCGCCGGAGCGCGCCCGCGCCCGGTGGACCTTGAGCGCCTTGCCGGCGAGGGTGGTGAAGGTGCCCGGCCAGGGAGTGAACCCGCGGACGCGGGCGGCGAGCTCGGCGGCCGGCCGCTCCCAGCGGAGCCGGCCGTCCTCGCGCGACAGGATCGGGGCGAGCGTCACGGCGGCCGGGTCCTGCCGCACCGGCACCAGGTCGCCGGCGGCGAGGAGCGGCAGCGCCGCGGCGATCGCCTCCCCGCCCAGCGCGGCGAGGCGCGGCGCGAGCTCGGCCGCCGTCTCCTCCGGGCCGATCTCGAGGGTCCGGGCGAGGAGCACGTCGCCGGTGTCGAGCCCCTCGTCCATCTGCATCACGGTGACGCCGGTCTCGGCGTCGCCGCCGGCGACCGCCCACTGGATGGGGGCGGCGCCGCGCCAGCGCGGGAGGAGCGAGGCGTGCACGTTCACCGCGCCGAGCGGCGCGAGCCGGAGGAGGTCGGCGCCGAGGATCCGGCCGTAGGCCGTCACCACGAGGACGTCGGGGCGGAGCGGGGCGAGGGCGGCCGCGAGCGCGCCGTCGCGGACGCGCGCCGGCTGGAGGACGGGGATCCCGCGGGCCTCGGCCCAGCTCCGCGTCGCCGGGGGGCGGAGCGCCTGGCCCCGGCCGGCCGGGCGGTCGGGCTGGGCGACGACGGCGAGGAGCTCGTGGCCGGCCCGCGCCAGCGCCTCCGCCGAGGCGACGGCGAAGTCGGGCGTGCCGAGGAAGACGACGCGCATCGGGCGGGGTATACGCGCAAAGCGGCCCGGCGGCTACTGGACGGCGACGAGGAGGAGATCGCCGAGGTGGGTGCCGGTGTCGAGCCGGGGGATGGTGGCGCCGAGCGCGTCGCAGGCCGGTCCGCTCCGGCCGGCCGCGAGCGCCGCGTCGAGGTCGAGGCCGAGCGCCCGCGCCCGCCCGGCGCTGTCCCCGTCCACGACCGCGCCGGCCCGCTCGGTCGGGCCGTCGCGACCGTCCGACCCGGCCGACAGGACCGCCGCCGGGAGCC
>JAJXSQ010000281.1 GCA_021784495.1 Myxococcales bacterium
CGGCGGGCGCGGCGGCGCCGAGGGCCCGCGCGACGCGCGCGCGCTGCTTGACCGAGAGCCGGTAGAAGCGGGCCCGGAGCGCCTCCGCCTCCTCGGCCGGCAGGTCGCCGTGGCGGCCGCGCTCGGCGATCCGCCGCTCGACGGCGCGCGCCAGGCTGATCGCGGCGGCCACCGACACGTTGAGCGACTGCGAGAAGCCGAGCATGGGGATGGCGTAGCGCTCGTCGGCGAGCGCCCGGGCCGCCGCCGAGACGCCGCGGTGCTCGTTGCCGAGGAGGAGGGCCACCGGCCCGGCGAAGGAGAGCGCCGACAGGTCGCGCGCGCCGTCCCCGAGGTGGGTCGCGTAGATCCGGAAGCCGCGCTCGCGGAGGTGCGCGACGCAGGGGCCGACGGCCTCCCAGCGCACGACGTCGAGCCACTTGTCGGCGTTCTGGCTGATCTTCCGGTTGCGGCTCCAGGGCTTGAGCGGGCCCTCCACCACGTGGACCTCCTGCAGGCCGAGCGCCTCGGCGGTCCGGAGGACGGCGTTCACGTTCTGCGGGTCGCCGAGCCGCTCCAGGACCACGGTGAGGGTCCGGGTCCGGTGGGCCACGACCGCGTCGATGCGGGCCCGGCGCGCCGGGAGGAGGAAGCCGCCGGGAGCGGCCGAGCTCACCGGGCGCTCCGCGGCTTCCCCGGCCGGCGGCGCCGCCCGATCGGCCGCGGCGACACCTCGGCCCAGAGCTCTCCGGCGACGGCGTCGAGCAGCGCGTCGAGCCCCTCCCGCGTCGCGGCCGAGACCAGCAGGACCGGCACCGGTCGGGCGCGGCGGGCCATCGCCTTCCGCCACCGCTCGCCGGCGGCCCGGGCCTCGGGGAGGTCGACCTTGGTCACCACGACCACCTGCGGCTTCCCGGCGAGCGCCCGAGAGTGGAGGCGCAGCTCGCGGTTGATCGCCGCGAAGTCGCGGGCCGGCGACCGACCCGGCTCCCCGTTCGCCCCCTCGACGAGGTGGATCAGCACCCGGCAGCGCTCGACGTGGCGGAGGAACTGGTGGCCGAGGCCGGCGCCCGCGTGCGCACCCTCGATCAGGCCGGGGATGTCGGCGACGACGAAGCTCCGCTCGCCGCGCCAGGAGACCACCCCCAGGTTCGGCACCAGGGTGGTGAAGGGATAGTCGGCGATGCGGGGCCGGGCGCGGCTCAGGACCGAGATGAGGGTGGACTTGCCGGCGTTCGGGTAGCCGACGATCCCGACGTCGGCGAGCAGCTTCAGCTCCAGGACGAGCTCCCGCTCCTCGCCGGGCGTCCCCTCCTGCGCGTAGTGGGGCGCCTGGTTCGTCGAGGTGGCGAAGTTCATGTTCCCGAGGCCGCCCCGCCCGCCCTTGGCGACCACCACCCGCGGGCAGCCCGCCCCGACGTCGGCCAGCTGCTCGCCGGTCGCCGCGTCGCGCACCACCGTCCCCGGCGGCACCCGGAGCTCGAGGTGCCCGCCGCTCACCCCGTTCATGTCGCTGCCGTGCCCCTTCGAGCCGCTCCGGGCGCGGTGCTCGCGCACGTACCGGTAGTCGAGGAGGGTGGAGAGCTGGGGATCGAGCACCAGCACGACGTCGCCGCCGTCGCCGCCGTCGCCGCCCGCCGGGCCGCCGCGGGGGATGAACTTCTCCCGCCGCCAGGCGATGGCGCCGTCGCCGCCGTCGCCGGCCTTCACGTGGATGCGGACCTCGTCGACGAACTTCATGGCGTCCCCTCGAACGACGAGCGCCGCGCGGCCCCGTGGGGCCGGCGGCGCCGTGAAGCGGCCGGGCGGTGCGCCGGCGCGGTCAGGCCTTCGCGGCGGGGACCACCGAGACCACCCGCCGGTCGCCGCGGGTCCGGCTGAACTTCACCGTGCCCTCGGTGGTGGCGAAGATGGTGAAGTCCTTCCCCATCCCCACGTTCGCGCCGGGGTGGAAGAGGGTGCCGACCTGGCGGACGATGATGTTGCCCGAGACCACCCGCTCCGAGCCGTAGATCTTCACGCCGCGGTGCTGGCCGGCGGAGTCGCGGCCGTTCCGGGAGGAGCCCTGCCCCTTCTTGTGAGCCATGAGAGTCCTTCCTTTCCGGTCAGGCGCGGACCGCGGTGATGAGCAGCTCGGTGTAGGGCTGGCGGTGGCCGCGCTTCTTGGTCCAGCCCTCCTTCTTCTTCCGGAAGTGGACCACCTTCTTGTGCCGGCCGTGGGCGACGATCTCGCCCTCGACCGCGGCGCCGGCGACGCGCGGGGCGCCGACCCGGGCCGGACCCTCGCCGCCGACCAGGAGCGCCTCGAAGCTCACCTTGCCGCCCACCTCGCCGCCGAGGAGCTCGACCTTGAGCCGATCGCCCTGGGCCACGCGATACTGCTTCCCGCCGGTCTCGATCACCGCGTACATCGCCTGCTCCTTGGTAAATCCGTGGAGTCCCCTCGGCGGAGCCGTCCGTCGCCTGCGCGACGGCGCTCCCGCCCGGTCCACCGGGAGGCGGGTCTATACGATCCGGCCCGGTCGCGTGTCAAGGAAACCGGGCGGTTCGGCGGCGGGCGCCCCGGGCCCGCTCCCCGGCGCGGCGGGGGGCGCCGGCGGGTCGTCGGCGAGGCCGAAGTGGGCCGGCGACAGCCCCTTCCAGGCGCAGTAGGCGCGCAGCTCCCGCCGGACGAGCGCCACCGCGAGGGCGACGACGAGGAGGTCGTCGGTGAAGCCAAAGGGGAGGAAGTCCGGGATCAGATCGAAGGGCGACACGACGTAGAGCGCCGCGGCGGCCAGCACCGCCGCCGCCCGCCAGGAGAGCCGGTAGGCGCCCCGCCCGACGTCGCCGAGGATCAGGCCGAGGAGGCGGAGGCGCGCGAGGAGCCCCGCCGGCGCCCCGCGGGCCCACCAGGGAGGCCGGGCGGCGTAGCGCTCGGCCTCCCGCGCCGCGGCGGCCAGGCGCGCGGGGGTGATGTCCGCCGACGCGCCGGCGAGCTCCCGGGCCGCGCGATCGGCGCAGGAGAGGCAGGCCGCGTTGCTCCCGGGAGCGCGGCCGCAGGCCGGGCAGGCGGCGGTCACCCGGCCATCCTACCCCGCCCGGCCCCGGGGACGCCCGGCTCAGGACGCCCGGGCGAGCGCCGCGAGCCCCGCGCCGTGCGGCGCCCGGACCACCCCGCGCTCGGTGACGATGGCGGTCACCAGCGCCGCCGGCGTCACGTCGAAGGCCGGGTAGCGCGCCGGGACCCCGGGCGGCGCGATCCGCTGCCCCCCGAGGACCAGCACCTCCTCGCCCGACCGCTCCTCGATCGGGATCCCGGCGCCGGTCGCGGTCGCGAGGTCGACGGTGCTCCACGGGGCGGCGACGAGGAAGGGGATCCCGTGGTGGGCGGCGAGCACCGCCAGCCCGTAGGTCCCGATCTTGTTGGCGACGTCCCCGCTGGCGGCGATCCGGTCGGCGCCGACCACCACGCAGCCGATCTCGCCGCGCGCCATGAGCCAGCCCGCCATCCCATCGGTGAGGACCGTCACCGGGATCCCGTCGCGCGCGAGCTCCCAGGCGGTGAGCCGCGCCCCCTGGAGGAAGGGGCGGGTCTCGTCGGCGAGGACCCGCACCCGGTTCCCCGCCTCGATCGCCGCCCGGACGACGCCGAGCGCGGTGCCGTAGCCGGCGGTCGCCAGGGCGCCGGCGTTGCAGTGGGTGAGCACCGTCGCGCCGGGGGGGACGAGCGGCGCGCCCAGGGCGCCGATCCGGCGGCAGGCGGCCTCGTCCTCGTCGCGGATGGCGTGGGCCTCGGCGAGCAGCGCCCCGGCGCTCGCCCCCGCCCCGGCGCGGTCGGTCATCCGCCGCACCGCCCAGGCGAGGTTCACCGCCGTCGGGCGCGCCGCCGCGAGGAGGGCCGCCGCCGCCGCGAACG
>JAJXSQ010000282.1 GCA_021784495.1 Myxococcales bacterium
CCCCCGCGTCCACGTAGGCGGGCCGCCCCTCCCCGGCGCGCGCGGTGCGCAGCAGGATCGGCCGCGGGGTGATCGGCGCCAGGGGGCCGCCCGGGGCGCCGCGCAGGACGTCGAAGGTGACCGCCCCGGTGGCCCGCCCCGCGTCCTCGGGGGTCGTCGCCCAGGCGAGCTCCACGCCGCTCCGGGTGGGGGTGGCGCGGAGGCCGACCGGGGCGGCCGGCGCGGGCATGGGCTCGATCCGGACCGGCCGCGAGCGGGCCACCACCCGCTCCGGCCGGCCGGGCTCCACCGCGACGACCTGGTAGGTCGCGGTCCGCCCGGCCGGGGCCGCGGGATCCTCCGCCGCGGCGCCGAGGAACCGGGCCAGCGCCGGCGTCGCCAGCCCCAGGAGCTCGAGGGCGAAGCGCGCCCGGGCGATCTCGTCGCGACGCCCCGGGCCGGCGGCCGACAGGAGCGCGAGGTACTCGCGCGCCGCCCCGAGCTCTCGCGGCTCGAGCCTCCCCGCCGCCGCTTCGACGGGCGGGTGGAGGACGGCGACCGCCGCCGGCGGGCCGCCGTCGACCGATCGCTCGACGCGGTAGCCGCCGGCGGGCGCGGCCTCGGCCGGCAGGGCCCAGCGCAGGTGGGCGACGCCGGCCGCGTCGACGGCGACCGAGAGCGCGTCGCGCGGCTTGGGGGGCGGGGGCGCCGCGGCGCGCCGCGCGGGCGCGAGCGCGAGGAGGGCGGCGGCGGCGAGCGCGGCGAGGGGGCGGGTCGGTGCGGTCACAGGCAGATCCCCGCGGAGAACCCGACGTCGGGGATCCAGTCGGGGAGGTGGACGGTGAGGTCGGCGGTCCCGCACATCCGGGTCGGATCGGGCGCCTCGGCCACGAGGCGCAGGTCGCCGCCGAGGCCGACGCCGAGGCCGCAGACCGAGACGCCCGCCGAGACGCCGGCGTCCACCTCCCCGCGCAGGTGGAAGGGATCGGCCTGGAGCGCGACGGCGAGGTCGACGTCCTCGGAGAAGTCGAAGCAGGCCTTGCACACCTTCAGGTCGGCGCAGGCGGCGAAGCCGAGGGTCTCGCTCGCCCCGGCGGCGAACAGGCCGGTGCTGTCGAGCTGCAGGTAGCCGCGCCCGCTGATGGAGAGGACCGTGGCCGTCACCGGGTTCTGGTGGGTGCCGAGGTAGACGTGCCAGCCGTCGCCGCCGAAGTGGAGGCTCACCGCCGAGCTGGTGCAGACGTCGCCGGTGGCGGGGGCGGAGACCTTGACGGCGCCGCCCAGCACCGAGAGGTCGACGCCGAACCCGGCGTCGAAGGCGCCGTTCGCGTACTGGAGGCAGCCCCGGGCCGCCGGGGCGCCGCCGTGGTCCTTCGCCAGGAACCAGGTGGACACGGCGAGCCGGGCGCCGGCGCCGCCGCCGAGCTTCAGCTCCAGATCGCCCGAGCCGTAGAAGACGAAGCCCCCGTCGAGCGTGCCGACGAAGACGCCGCCGTCGAGGATGAAGCTCCCGTCGAACTTCGGCTTCACCTTGCCGGGGGGCAGGTCGAAGGTCGTGAGGTCCACGTCGTAGGCGACGCCCCCCTTGAACCCGTAGAGGGCGAGGGGCAGCGGGCCGAGGGGCACGAGGGGCGAGCCGAGCTCGAGCGAGGCCCGGGCGAGCCAGTAGCTCCGCCCGGCGTCGTTGCCGTAGACGAACTCGGCGCCGAGGCCGATCCCCGAGGAGAGCAGGTCGAGCGTCCCCGACCCGCCGAAGCGGATCCGGTGGTCCTCGTCCTGGAAGGTGAGGTCGGCCTTCATCTTCACCCCGGGGAGCTTCAGGTCGAGCGCCAGGTCCTGCACCTCCACCCCGCCCCCGCGGTAGGTGCCGGCGGCCGGCCGGAGGAGGAAGGCGATCTTGCTCGCCTTGAGGGAGACGACGTCGGAGATGGCGATCTGGCCCGACAGCCCGAACCAGAGGTCGCCGTCGGGGTGGACGCCGACGCCGAGCTCGGTCACCTGGAGCGAGAAGCCGCCGAGGTTCCCGGTGGAGGCGCCGGACACCGGGAACCAGTCGGTGGACTTCCCCGGGGAGTGGAGCGCGCCGTCGAGCGTCACCGAGATGCCGTCGTAGGGGTGGCGGAGCACCGTCCCGATCCCCGGGAGCCGGAGCTCGGCGGTGGCGTCGAGCGCGACGTCCCAGGCCGCGAGCGCCGGGTCGTAGCCGAAGTCGGCGCGCGACACGTCGAGGGCCACCACGTCGTAGTCGCGGTGGATCGAGACCGGGTCGAAGCTGGCGAGGAGGCCGCGGTCGGGCGTCACCTGGATGGAGCCGCTGATGGTCTGCTCCACCATGGGGACGCCGGTGAGGTCGAGGCCGACCCGGGCCAGGAAGTCGCCCCGGCAGAGGTGGAGGTCGAACCGGCCGGCGTGGAGCCGCACCCGCCCGCTGGCGAGCGCCTGGTCGAGATCGACGTGGCGCTCGGCGAGGAGTCCGGAGGGGCCGAACCCCCAGCGGTCGAAGGGCTGGTCCGGCAGCGCGGCCTTCCCTCCGCCGAAGGAGAAGGAGCCGGTCCGGAGCGTCCCGGAGACCAGGATCCCCGCCCAGGCGGCGCCGCTCGCCCCCGGGTCGCAGCCGGGCGTGGCCGGCGCCTCGCCCAGGTCGCGCGAGAGGTCGACCACGGCGCGGGTGACCGCGAGGTCGAAGCCGGACAGCCCCAGGGGGATGGTGACCGGCGTGGTCACCGTGGCGTAGAGGCCGCCGGCGGGGAGCAGGCGGGCGCCGGAGAGCGGCCAGGCCGGCGCCGGCTCGCCGTAGGGGAGCGGGACCCCCTGCGCGGCGGTCACCGCGATGGTCCCGTCGAGCGTCAGCCCCGCCGACCGCAGGTGGACGGCGGCGACGCGCAGGTCGAAGCCGAGCGGCGCGAGCGCGGTGGGGGTGGGGGAGGCGGCGTCGGCGGCGCCGGTGGTCACGATCCAGCGCCCCGTGCTCCGGTCGATGGTCCACCCCGAGAAGGCGACCGGCACCAGCTCGTCGCGGGTGCTCGCGGCGCCCGCCGGGAAGGGCAGGTGGAGCACCCCCTGCCCCGACCAGCCGCCGGCGCTCGAGGCGAGGCCGGTGAGGTCGGAGATGACGAACTCGCCGTCGGTCGTCCGGTACCGGAGCTCGCACGGCTCCCCGGCCGCCGGCGCGTGGACCGAGTAGGCGGCCGGCGCCGAGGCGACGAGCGAGGGGTCGGGGGCGGGATCGAGGACGAGGACCCCCTCGGGCGCGGCCGGCGGCGCCGTGAAGAGCGGGGGGTGGGCGCCCCCCGCGGCCGCGGCGGCGGGGGCCGACACCACCGTCCCGACCTCGCGGAAGGAGCGCAGGGCGTCGGCCAGGTGGACCACGCCGCCGGTCGGGGCCCCGCCGCCGGGCGCGGCGTCGGGCGACGATCCGTCCGGCAGGGCGGTCACCCGGGCGACGACCTGGTGCGGCGAGCCGGCCACCGCCGCCGGGAGCGCGCCGACCATCTCGACCGCGAAGGGCGGAGCGGCGCCGGACCGGGCGTCGGCGGTGGCGACGCCGGGCAGCTCCCCCGGCGGCTCGGTCTGCTCGACGGGCGTCGCCGCGCCGTCGAGGAGCCAGTCGACGCGGATCCGGCCGTGTCCCCAGTACCCGATCTTCACGCTCGGCCGGAGCGCCTCGGAGCAGCTGGTGACGTCCGGGGCGCCGTGCGCGCCGAGCGGGGCCGGCCAGGTGACCTCGGCCGAGAGCAGGTGGAGGGCGTCGCCGGCCCCCTCCCCGGCCGGCGCCAGGACCGGCGCCGCGCCGCAGGCGAGCAGGAAGCTGCCGGCGTCGACCGCCGCCGCGGGCGGCGCCCCCTGGCGCAGCCGCCCGAGGTCGGCGCCG
>JAJXSQ010000283.1 GCA_021784495.1 Myxococcales bacterium
GGCTGCGGCTCCGGCCATGGCCGAGCTCGATCCGGCGCCGCCGGCGGCGGACCTCCCGCTCGCCCGGTCGCCGGAGCCGCTCCCCATCGAGCGGCCGGCCGCCGGTCCGCCGCCGGAGGGCGCCTCGACCGAGCTCTCCGCCCCGGAGCTCCTCGCGGCCGCCGCCGCCGAGCCGGCCTCCTTCTCCCGCGTCGACGGCTCGCACCGGGTGGTGGTCCACACCGTGGACGGGCTGGTCCGTCGCGGCGTCCTCGCCGACGCCGAGCTCGCGGCCGAGGCGATCGAGCTCGCCGGCCAGGGCGCCGGCGCCTCCGAGCGGATCGCGATCGAGGCGATCAAGGCGATCTTCTTCATGCTCTCCCCGGGGGAGCGCGCGCCGCCGCCCGAGGGGCGCCGCGTCCGGGTCACCTTCCGCGACGGCCGGCAGGTCGCCGGCTTCTCGCCCGACTACGCCGAGGGGACCATCGGCTTCTTCATGATCCCGGCCGACACCCGCACCAACACCGGCCGGATCTGGGTCTACCAGTCGGCGGTCCGGCAGGTGGCGCTCAGCTGAGCGCCGGCCCCGCCGTCAGTTCATCCAGCGGGGGCGCTCGGGCGACCGGGTGTCGATCACCTCGAAGCGGCGCTTGCGGGCGTCGAGGGCGCGCCGGCGCAGGCGGTCGGTGCCCCGCCGCCAGAGCCGCCGCGGGCCGCCGCCGACGAGCAGCCAGGCGACCCCCATGGCCGCGAGGTGCGGGGCGAAGAGGGCGAGGCGCAGCACCACCCCCGCGCCCGGCGGGCCGACCACCAGCGCCCAGATCGGCGTGCCGATGGCCATGGCGCGCGCCGCCGTCGCGCCGCTCATCTCCAGCACCCCGAACCAGCTCACCCGCTGCGAGGGGTAGACGAGCCCCCAGCTCACGATGAGCGCGTTCACGATCGGCCAGAGGCCGGAGAAGCCCGGGTCGAGCCCGAGGGGCGCGAGCAGGAGGAGGGTCGCGGCGCCGGCGCCGGCCGCGATGACCACCAGCCGGCGGACCAGCAGCGCCTCGCTCCAGGCGCCGGCGAGCATCCGCCCGACCCAGAGGAGGGTGAAGCCGGCGAAGAGGACGGTGATGAGCCCGCCGGGGAGCGGCCCCTGGAAGAGCGGCCAGGTGACCAGCCGCCAGGGCTGGAGCAGGGCGAGCCACGGGGCGCCGGCCGGGACGCGCAGGTCGAGCCAGCCGGCGAGGTCGGGCGACGCCGTGCCGGCCACCGTCGCCGCGGCGACGAGGAGCAGGAGGGCGCCGATCGGCGCCGGCGCCTGGCCGCCGAGGGTCAGGGCCCGGCGCAGCTCCGAGCCGCGGCGCGCCACCGCTAGCCCCCGACCCGGTCCCGGTAGAAGACGGTGATGCTGAGGCAGTGGAACTCGGCGTCCGAGCTCTGCCGGACCTCGTGGCCGACCACCTCGAGCTCGGGGTGGGCCGCGATCCACCGGGTGATCCCCTCGCCCATCGCCTCGCGGTCGCGCGCCAGGGTGGTGGAGAAGACCTTCACGCCGCTGAACTGCTCCATCGCCGCCTCCCGGTCCACCTCGGGACCCTACCGTCGCCGCCGCCCCCGGGCAAGAACGCGGCGCCGTTCACGGTGCGGCGACGACCAGCGCGACGCCCTGGCCGCCGCCGATGCAGGCGGCGCCCACGCCGAGGGCCCCGCCGCGGCGGCGGAGCTCGTGGACGAGGTGGGCGGTGATCCGGGCGCCGCTCGCGCCGAGCGGGTGGCCGAGGGCGATGGCGCCCCCGTCGACGTTCGTCCGGTCCCGGGGCAGCCCCAGGACCTTCTCCACCGCCAGGACCTGGGGGGCGAAGGCCTCGTTCACCTCGATCAGGTCGAGCTGCCCGAGGGAGAGGCCGGCCCGGTCGAGCGCCCGGCGGATCGCCGGCACCGGGCCGATCCCCATGATCCGCGGATCGACGCCGGCGTGCCCCCAGGCGACGATCCGGGCCAGCGGCGCGAGCCCCGCCCGCGCGGCGCGAGCCCGGCTGGTGACCACCAGGGCCGCGGCGCCGTCGGCCACCCCGCTCGCCGCCCCGGCGTGGATGAGCCCGTCGGGCGTGAAGACCCGCGGCAGGCGCCGGAGCCCCTCGACGGTCGTCTCCGGGCGCGGGTGCTCGTCGCGGTCGAGCGACGCCGGCCCCTTGCGCCGCCCGGGGAGCGGCACCGGCGCGAGCTCGGCGGCGAACCGGCCGGCGGCGTCGGCCTCGGCCCAGCGCCGCTGCGAGCGGACCGCGCAGGCGTCCACCTCGTCCTGGGTGATCCCCTGCTCCGCCCCGAGCCGCTCGGCGGTGAGCCCCATCGCCATCCCCGCCCAGCTGTCGGTGAGCGCCGACCAGAGGAGGTCCTCGGCCGCCGGCGGGCGCCCGAGGGGGTGGCCCCAGCGGGCGCCGCGGAGGACGAGCGGCGCCTGGCTCATCGACTCGGTGCCGCCGGCCAGGACCACCTCCGCCTCCCCGGCGGCCACCAGCCGGGCCGCCTCGATCACCGCCTCGAAGCCGGAGCCGCAGAGCCGGTTCACGGTGAGCGCCGGCGCCTCGATCGGCACCCCGGCGCGCAGGCCGACGTGGCGGGCGAGGTAGATGGCGTCGGCCGAGGTCTGGAGGACGTTCCCCATGACCACCTGCTCGACGTCGGCGGGGGCGAGCCCGGAGGCCGCGATGGCGGCGGCGGCGGCGTGGACGCCGAGGTCGGTGGCGGTGAGGTCGCGCAGCGCGCCGCCGAAGGCGCCGAAGGGGGTGCGCCGGGCGGAGAGGATCACCGGCTCGCGGGAGGGGTCGAGGCTCATGGCGTGGCTCCGGGGCGGCCGGCCGGGCCGCCGAGCAGGCTCGCCGCGGCGGCGGCCAGGATGGCCGCGGCGACGAGGCAGTTCAGGATCGGGACGAGCGCCCCGCGCCGCGCCGCCGGGAGGTGGCGGACGAGCATCAGCAGGGCGAAGGCGGCGGCGAGGCCCTGGAGGGCGCGCGACACGGGGCCGCTCAGGCGCGGGTGAGGGCCGTGGGCGCGGCCGGCCGCTTCTTGCCGAGGGCGCGGGCCAGGACGATCCCCACCTCGTAGAAGAGGCACATGGGGACGGCCATCAGCGCCAGGTTGAGCGGGTCGCCGGTCGGGGTGATCACCGCGGCGATGAAGGTGTTGAGGACGATGGCGTGCCGGCGGTACTTCGAGAGGAAGCCGGCGGTGACCAGGCCGACCATCGCCAGGAAGGCGATGATCACCGGGTACTCGAAGACCAGCCCGAAGCCGAGGAGCATCGCGGTCACCAGCCCGAGCTGCTCGCTGATGGAGAGCATCGGCGCCATGGTCGAGCTGCTGGCGAACTGGAGCATCGCCGGGAAGGCGGCCGGCAGGACCAGGAAGTAGCAGAAGAGGGCGCCGCCGTAGAAGAGGAACGTCCCCCAGGCGAGGAAGGGGACCACCACCCGCTTCTCCTTCTTGTAGAGGGCGGGGGCGATGAACTGCCAGAGCTGGAAGAGCACCCAGGGGGCGGCGACGAAGACGCCGCCGTAGATGGCCACCTTGATGTAGACCATCATCGGCTCGATGGCGCTGGTGTAGACCAGCTTCTGGGCGCCCGCGGGGAGGGAGGCCCGGACCGGCTCCATGAGCTTGTCCACGATCTCGCCGACGAAGAAGCCGACGATCCCCATGCCGGCGAGGATCCCGTAGATCGAGAGCAGCAGCCGCTTGCGCAGCTCGCGGAGGTGGTCGAGGAAGCTGAGCTTGACCTCCTGCTCGGGCGGCGGCGCGGCGGCGGCGGCGGCAGGCGCGGCGGGGCTCATGCGCGGGGCGCGGGGGCGGCGGGGTCGACCGCAGGCGCGG
>JAJXSQ010000284.1 GCA_021784495.1 Myxococcales bacterium
GCGGGGGCGGCCGGGGCGGCCAGGATCGCCGCCGCGGGGACGGCGTCGGCGCGCGCGGCCAGGCCCGGATCGACCGCCCCGCCGCAGGCGGCGAGCGCGGCGAACGCCGCGAGCGGCCACCTCCGGGATCGGGTCGAGCGGTTGGACACGTGGGCTCCGGCGGCAGGACGCCGCCCGCGCCGAGGATAGCGGCCGCCCCCCCGCGGATCAAGGAAGCGCCCCGCCGGCGCGCCCCCGAGGGTGACACCGGCCGGGCGCGCCCCTAGACTCCCGCTCCCCGAGGTTCCACGCGATGTCGCTCCTCCCACCGCCCGCCGCGGCGCCCGCGGCCCCCGACCCGTCGGGCCGGGTCCGTCAGGCGCTCGAGACCGCCCGCCGCGCCGACGTGACCGGCCTCCCCGGCGCCGCCCGGGGGCGGCTGCTCGCCGCGCTCCTCGCCGAGGGGCCGGGGCGGGCCCGCGCCTTCCTCGCCGTGGCCGCGGACGAGGAGGAGGCGGAGGCGCTCGCCGACGACGTCGCCTTCTTCCTCGGGGAGGGCGCGGTGGTGCGGGTGCCGGCCGACGCCGTCCTCCCCTACGACGACCTCTCCCCCGACCGCGGCGTGGAGATGGAGCGGCTCGCCGCGCTCACCCGGCTCCACGTGGCGCCGGAGGGGATCCGGGTGGTCGTCGCCTCGGCCCGCGCCCTCGCCCGGCGCACCGTGCCGCGCCAGGTCTTCGAGCGGGGGAGCGAGCTCCTCGCCGCCGGCCTCACCGTCGATCGCGAGCGGCTCGCCCGGCAGCTCGTCGACCTCGGCTACGCGCGGGTCCCGCTGGTCGAGGATCCGGGCACCTTCGCGGTGCGCGGCGGGGTGCTCGACCTCTGGAGCCCGGCGGAGCCGGCGCCGGCGCGGCTGGAGTTCTTCGGCGACGAGGTGGAGGCGATCCGCCGCTTCGACCCCCAGAGCCAGCGGAGCGAGGACGCGCCGGTCGAGGTGCTCGTCGGCCCGGCGCGCGAGGCGCTCTTCGGCGAGGCGGGGCGGGCGGCGGCCAAGGCGGCGGTCCGGGCGGCCGCCGAGCGGGTCGACCGGCCGACGTCGCGGGTGCGCGAGGTGCTCGACGCCATCGACGCCGGGACGCCGTTCTTCGGCCTCGAGGCGCTCCTCCCCGGCTTCCACCCCGGCGGGCTGGGGACGCTCCTCGACTTCCTCCCCCCGGGGGCGGCGGTCTACGTCGACGACGGGCTCCGGGTCGAGGAGGCGCTGGCCGAGCTCTGGTCCGCGCTCGAGGCGGAGCACGCGGCCGCGGTCGCGCGGGCCGAGCTCGCGCTCGCGCCCGCCGACCACTACCTCGCCCCCGGGCCGCTCCTCGCGGCGCTGGCGGCGCGCCCCTCGGTGGTGCGCCACCGGGTCCACCTCGGCACCGGCGACCCGATCCGCTTCTCGCTCTCCGAGACCGCCGAGCTCCGCGCCGAGATCGAGGCGGCCCACGGCGACGAGGGGGCGCTCGCCCCGCTCACCCGCCGGCTGGAGGGCTGGCGCCAGCGGGGGCTGGTGGCGGTGGTCGCCTGCGGGACGCCGTCGGCGGCCGACCGGCTGCGGCGCCTGCTCGAGGACCGGCGGCAGGCGGCGCGCCCCGCGCCCGGCCCGCTCGCCGACCCGCGCGCCCTGCGCGATCCGGCGATCCACGCCCACCTCGTCCCGGGGCGGATCTCGGGCGGCTTCGTCGACGGCGAGGGCGGGTTCGCCCTCCTCTCCGACGAGGAGATCCTCGGCCGGCGCTCCCGCCGGCGGGCCCGGGGCACGCGCGACGAGGGGGGCTTCGCCGCCGCCTTCCGGGAGCTCGACGAGGGCGATCTGGTCGTCCACGTGGAGCACGGGATCGCCCGGTACCTCGGGCTGACCAAGATGCAGATCCGCGGGGTCGAGGGGGACTTCCTGGTCCTCGCCTTCGACGGCGCGGACCGGCTCTACCTGCCCGTCTCCAAGCTCCGGCAGATCCAGAAGTTCACCGGCGCGGCCCCGGACGCGATCCGGCTCGACCGGCTCGGCGGCAGCTCCTTCGCGCTGCGCAAGGCGCGGGTGAAGGAGCAGCTCCTCCAGATGGCCGGCGAGCTCCTCGGGCTCTACGCGGCGCGCGCCGCCCACCCCGGCCACGCGTTCCCCGAGCCGGACGAGGTCTACCGCGAGTTCGAGGCCGAGTTCCCCTGGGAGGAGACCCCCGACCAGGCGCGGGCGATCGCCGACGTCCTCCGCGACCTCCGCAAGGCGGGCGGCGGGCGGGGCCCGATGGACCGGCTGGTCTGCGGCGACGTGGGCTACGGCAAGACCGAGGTGGCGATGCGGGCGGCGATGGTCACCGTCCTCGGCAAGCGGCAGGTGGCCGTCCTCGTCCCCACCACCCTCCTCGCCGCCCAGCACGAGCGGAGCTTCCGCGAGCGCTTCAAGGGGTACCCGGTCCGGATCGAGGCGGTCTCGCGGATGAAGTCCCGGGAGGAGGTGCAGCGCGCCCTCCGGGACGCCGCGGCGGGGCGGATCGACGTCCTGATCGGCACCCACCGGCTCCTGGCCGCCGACGTCGCCTTCCGCGATCTCGGCCTGGTGGTGGTCGACGAGGAGCAGCGCTTCGGCGTCGCCCACAAGGAGCGGCTCAAGAAGCTCCGGCAGCTCGTCGACGTGCTCACCCTGACCGCGACCCCCATCCCCCGCACGCTGCACATGAGCCTGGCCGGGGCCCGCGACCTGTCGATCATCGCCACCCCGCCGGCCGACCGGCGGGCGATCCGGACCTTCGTCGTCAAGTTCGACCCGGCGGCGATCCGCGAGGCGATCGAGACCGAGCTGGCGCGCGGCGGGCAGGTCTTCTTCGTCCACGACCGCGTCCGGTCGATCGAGGCGATGCGGAAGTTCCTCGGCGAGCTCGTCCCGCGGGCGCGGATCGGGGTCGCCCACGGGCAGCTGGGCGAGGGGGCGCTCGACGCGGTGATGACCGCCTTCGTGAACCGCGAGCTCGACGTCCTGCTGGCCACGTCGATCATCGAGAGCGGCCTCGACATCCCCAGCGCCAACACCATCCTGGTGAACCGGGCCGACCGCTTCGGGCTGGCGCAGCTCTACCAGATCCGCGGCCGGGTCGGCCGGAGCCGCGAGCGCGCCTACGCCCACCTCCTCGTCCCGGCCCGGCGGCCGGTGACCCGCGACGCGACCCGGCGGCTGGAGGTGCTGCAGAAGTTCGCCGAGCTCGGGGCCGGCTTCCAGATCGCCAGCCACGACCTCGAGATCCGGGGCGCCGGCAACCTCCTCGGCAAGGACCAGTCGGGCCAGATCGAGGCGGTCGGCTTCGAGCTCTACGCCCAGATGCTCGACGAGGCGGTGCGCGAGCTCCGCGGGGAGCCGCCGCGGGAGGAGCTCGATCCGGACGTCGCGCTGCCGGTGCCGGCCTTCATCCCCGACCCCTACATGCCCGACGTCCACCAGCGGCTCTACTTCTACAAGCGCTTCGCCCAGGCCTCGACCGACGAGGAGCTCGAGGCGCTGCGGGCCGAGATCGTCGACCGCTGCGGCGACCCGCCGGACGAGGTGGACGCGCTCGGCGAGGTCATGAAGCTCAAGGTCCGGCTCCGGGCGCTGCGCATCCGGGCGCTCGAGGCCGGCCCGGGGCGGCTGGTGCTGACGCTCGGCGAGGGGGCGGCGCTCGATCCCTTCCTCCTCGCCCGCCACGTCCAGGCCTCCGCCGGGGCGCTCCGGCTCACCCCCGACATGAAGCTCGTCGCCCGGGTCGGGCCGCCGCCCGCCGCCCGCCGGCCGGAGGGCGGGCCCCGGCTCGCCGGCCGCCCGGGCGCCGCGGGCCGCCC
>JAJXSQ010000285.1 GCA_021784495.1 Myxococcales bacterium
CCCAGCGCCAGCGCCGCCTCGAGCGCGGGCAGGCAGGCCCGGGACCAGAGCGCGTGGAGCGGCTCGAGCCGCCCCGCCCAGCGCGGCACCACCGCCGGCGCCGCGCCCCGCCGCGCGGCGAGGAGCGCGATGGGCGGGAAGGCGAGGAAGGGCATGTCGCAGGCGGCCGCGAAGACCCAGCCGGTCGGCGCGGCCAGGAGCGCGGCGTGGAGGCCGCCCGGCGCGCCCCGCCCCGGGATGGCGTCGGGCACGATCGGGGCGCCCAGCGCGGCGTAGGGCGCCGGGTCGTTCGCCACCACCAGGGCGGCCCCGAGCCGGAGGTCGAAGAGCCGGAGGGCGCGGGCGGCGATCGGCTCGCCGTCGAGCCGCAGCAGCCCCTTGGCGCCGCCGCCCATCCGGGCGGCGAGCCCGCCGGCGACGAGGGCGCCGGTCACGTCGGGGAGGCGGGCCACCATGGCCGGACCATACCAGCCCGCCCGCGCGTGGACCTCGGCGGCCGCTCTGGTGTATGAGAGCCGGTTCCATGACCCCGGAGCAACGCCTCCAGGCCTTCGAGCGCTTCGTCGAGGCGAGGCCGGACGATCCCTTCACCCGCTACGCGCTGGCGATGCACCTCCGGTCGATGGGGCGGGACGAGGCGGCGGCGGCCGCGTTCCGGGAGCTGGCGCGCCGCTCGCCGGACTACGTCCCGACCTGGCTCATGCTCGGGCAGGTGCTCGAGGGGCTGGGGCGGACGGCCGACGCGGCGGCGGCCTACCGGGACGGCGTGGCCGCGGCGGGGCGCACGCAGGACACGCACGCGCGGGGCGAGCTCGAGGACGCGCTCGAGCGGCTCGGCGCCTGACAGCGAGGAGCGACGGACCGATGAGCGACGAGACGAACCGCACCTACCCCCACATCCCCCTCGGGGGGATCCTCCGCGGCAAGCGCGCCCTGATCACCGGCGTCGCCAACGACCGCTCCATCGCCTGGGCGATCGCCGAGGCGTTCCACGCCGAGGGCGCCGAGCTCGCCTTCACCTACCCGGGCGAGGCGATGGGGAAGCGGGTCCTCCCCCTCGTCGAGCGGCTCCGGCCGGCGGCCGTCCTCGACCTCGACGTGTCGAAGGACGAGGACGTCACCCGCTGCTTCGCCGACCTGCGGAAGGTCTGGGACGGCTTCGACATCCTCGTCCACTCGATCGGCTACGCGCCGCGCGAGGCGCTCGACGGCCGCTTCGCCGAGGTGACCACCCGCGAGATCTGGCGGATCACCATGGACGTCTCGGCCTACTCGCTCATCGGCCTCACCCGCGCCGCCCTCCCCTTCATGCCCAAGGGCGGCTCGATCGTCTGCCTCAGCTACTACGGCGCCGAGAAGGTGGTCCGGAACTACAACGTCATGGGGATCGCCAAGGCGGCGCTCGAGGCCTCCGCGCGCTACCTCGCCGAGGACCTCGGCCAGGACGGGATCCGGGTGAACGCCATCTCCGCCGGGCCGCTCAAGACGCTCGCCGCCGCCGGCATCAAGGGGATGCGGTCGATGCTCGGCGAGAACGCCGACCGGACGCCGCTCAAGCGGAACATCTCGCAGGAGGACGTCGCCCGCGCCGCGCTCTACCTGTGCAGCGACCTGGCCCGGAACGTCACCGGCGAGGTGCTCCACGTCGACGCCGGGCAGAACATCGTCGGCGTCGTCTCGATGGCCTGAGGGGGCCGGGCGCCCCCGGCGCCCGGGTCAGCCGGGGCGGCGCGCGCCCCCCGGGTGCCCCGCCGCCTCCCCGACGAACGGGTTGGTCCGGCGCTCCTCGCCGATCGTGCCCCCCGGCCCGTGGCCGGGGAGGAAGCGGACCTCGTCGCCGAGCGGGAAGAGCCGCTCGCGGATCGACCGCGCCAGAGCGGCGGCGTCGCCGCCCGGCAGGTCGGTGCGGCCGACCGAGCCGGCGAAGAGCGTGTCGCCGGTGAAGAGGAGCCGCTCCGACGCGAAGTGGAGGCAGACCGATCCCGGGCAGTGACCGGGGGTGTGGAGCACCCGCGCCGCGAGGTGGCCGACCTCGACGATCTCCCCGTCGGCGTGGTGCCGATCGGGGACCAGGGGGCCCACCCCCTCGAGCCCGAAGAGCGCCGCTTGGCGGGGGAGCATCGCCAGGAGCGGGTCGTCCCCGCCGTGGATCGTGACCGGCGCCCCGGTGGCCGCGCGCGCCGCGGCGGCGCCCGCCGCGTGGTCGACGTGGCCGTGGGTGAGCAGGATGCGCGTCACCCGGAAGCCCCCGGGCTCGCGGAGGGCGAGGACCCTCGGGAGCTCGGCCCCGGGGTCGATCAGGAGCGCCTCGCCGGTCTCGTCGCAGCCGGCGAGGTAGGCGTTCATGGCGAACGGACCGACGACGGCCCGGCGGACGACGAGCACGCTGCCTCCCGGAAAATGCGGCGGGCCGGGGGAGTGGACCCCCGGCCCGCCAGGTCCTGCGCGCCCCGCCGTCAGGCCGAGAAGGAGGAACCGCAGCCGCAGGTGTTCTTGGCGTTCGGGTTGTCGAACTTGAACCCGGCGCCCTGGAGGCCGACGACGTAGTCGATGGTGACGCCCTGCAGGTACATGGAGCTCATGGCGTCGACGTAGAGCCGGATCCCGTCCTGCTCCGCCGTGAGGTCGCCCTCCTTGGCGGCGTTCTCGAAGTCCATCGAGTACTGGAACCCCGAGCAGCCGCCGCCCTGGACGCCGACCCGGATGCCGTAGCCGGTCAGCCCCTCGCGGTTCATCGCGTCCTTCACCATCTCGATCGCCTTGGGCGTGAGCACGATGAAGCCATCCATCCCGAGGTCGCTCGCCGTCGGGGCCGCCTGTGTCGTCGCTTCCATGAGCCGCTCTCTCCTGTCCGGGGTCTCGCCGCCGGAATTGATGGAACGCAAGGGAGCTTAACAGCCCCCTCCGGCCGCTTCAATCCAAGGTGCGCCGGGAGGCGGGGGAGGGCCCGGGAGGGGAGGAGCGCCCGGCGACCCGCGAAGGGGGCGTCAGTCGCCGCCGCGGCCCGAGAGGCGCCTCCCCCCGTCCACCGGGAGGACCACCCCGGTCACGTAGGGCGCGCCGGCGAGGTAGAGGACGGCGGCGGCGACGTCGGCCGGCGTCCCGGCGCGGCGGAGCGGGATCCGGCGGGCGAGCGCGCGGCGCCGCGTGGCCGGGTAGCCTTCGGGCCAGAGGACGGTGCCGGGCGCGACGGCGTTGACCCGCACCCTCGGCGCGAGCTCGAGCGCCAGGCACTCGGTGATCCGGACCAGCGCCGCCTTGGAGGCGCAGTAGGCGGCGTAGCGCGGCCAGGCGACGAGGCCGCCGCCGATGTCGGCGACGTTCACCACCGCGCCGCGCGCGCGGGAGAGGAGCGGCGCGAGGGCGCGGGTGAGCAGGAGCGGGGCGCGCGCGTTCAGGTCGAGCTGCGCGTCGAAGGCCCGGGCGTCGATCCTCCGCAGGGGGCGCTCCTCGAAGGCGCCGGCCGAGTGGACGAGCAGGTCGAGCCGGTCGAACCGCGCGCGGAAGGCGGCGGCCAGCGCGTCGGGGCCGCCGGGGAGGGAGAGGTCCGCCGGCAGCGCCGCCGCGAACCCGCGCGGGCGGTGGTGGAGGTGGTGGGCCGCCACCCGGTACCCGGCGGCGGAGAGCGCGCGCGCGATGGCGGCGCCGACCCGCACCCCGGCCCCGGTGACCAGCGCGACGGGCGGGCGGGCCGGCATGGGCGGGCGCTACCGGGCCGCCCGGGGGTGCCAGAGCGGCTCGGCCCGCCCGGCCCGGTGGTTCGCGACGCGCGCGGCGACGAAGAGGAAGTCGGAGAGCCGGTTGAGGAGGACGAGCGCCGCCGGCTCG
>JAJXSQ010000286.1 GCA_021784495.1 Myxococcales bacterium
TGGTGGAGCACCGCTTCGCCGCGGCGGGGGTCTCGGTCGGCCAGGCGATCGCCGCCGGGCTCCCCCCCTTCCGCTGCGATCCCCGGCTCCTCGAGCACGCGCTCGTCAACCTGCTCCTGAACGCCTGCGACGCGAGCCGCGAGGGCGGCGCCGTCGAGGTGCGGGTCTCGCCCGAGCCGGGAGCGGTGCGGTTCGTCGTGACCGACCAGGGCGAGGGGATCGCCGCCGCGAGCGCCGCGCGGGTCGGGGAGCCGTTCTTCACCACCAAGCCGCAGGGCAAGGGGACCGGGCTCGGCCTCGCGATCGTCGGGGAGATCGTGAAGAGCCACCGCGGGTCCTTCGAGATCCGGCCCGGCGAGATTCGTGGCACGCGGGCGTCGATCGTGATCCCGCTGCCAGAGACGGGAGCGATGGCGCATGGCTGACGAGAGACCGCGGATCCTGGTGGTGGACGACCGGCTGGAGATGGCCGAGATGCTGGTCGACGGGCTCGTCGACGCCGGCTACGAGGGGGTGGCGCTGGCCTCGGGCCGGGAGGCGCTCGCCCGCCTCGAGGGGGAGCGGGTCGACGCCATCGTCACCGACCTCCGGATGCCCGACCTCGACGGGCTCGAGCTCCTCGCCGCCTCCCGCCGCCAGAACGAGGCCCGGCCGGTGATCGTCATGACCGCCTACGGCGCGGTCGACACCGCGGTCGAGTCGATCCGGCAGGGCGCCTGCCACTACCTGACGAAGCCCTTCAAGCTGAAGGAGCTCCTCGTCTTCCTGGGCCGCGCCCTCGACGACTCCCGCGTCCGCCGCGAGGCGGCCGCCCTCCGCGCGACGCTCCGGGAGCGCTTCTCCCCGGCCGGCTTCGTGGCCGAGAGCCGGGCGGCGCGCCAGGTGCTGGAGCTGGTGGAGCGGGTGGCGCGGACCGACGCGCCGGTGCTCGTCACCGGCGAGACCGGGACCGGCAAGGGGGTGATCGCCCGGGCGATCCACGCCGCCGGCGCGCGCGCCGCCGGCCCCTTCGTCACCGTGAACTGCGCCGCCCTGCCGGAGGCGCTCCTCGAGAGCGAGCTCTTCGGCCACATGCGCGGCTCCTTCACCGGCGCCACCCAGGACCGGCCGGGCCTCTTCGCCGAGGCCGACGGCGGCACCCTGCTCCTCGACGAGGTGGGGGAGATGCCCATCGCCCTCCAGGCGAAGCTGCTCCACGTCCTCGAGAGCCGGACCGTGCGGCCGGTCGGGGCGTCGCGCGAGCGGGAGGTGGACGTCCGGGTCCTGGCGGCGACCCACCGCGACCTGCGGGAGCGCGCCAAGGCCGGGACCTTCCGGGAGGACCTCCTCTACCGGCTGGAGGTGATCCCGGTCCACATCCCGGCGCTCCGGGAGCGGGTCGAGGACATCCTCCCGCTCGTCGACTCCTTCCTGGCGAGCGCCCGCGCGCGACACCCGGGGGCGGTCGCCGAGCGCTTCTCGGGCCCGGCCCTCTCCTGGATGCTCGACTACCGCTGGCCGGGGAACGTCCGCGAGCTGGCCCACCTCGTCGAGCGGCTGGTCCTCCTCGGGCGCGCGCCCGAGGTGACCCTCGACGACCTCCCGACCCACCTGCGCGACGGCGGCGGCGGCGGGCCGAGCTTCGCCGGCGAGGTGATCCCGATGCGCGAGGTCCAGCGGCGGTATGCCGTCTGGGCGCTCAAGGCCTGCGGGGGCCACCGCGGCCGCACCGCGGAGCGGCTCGGGATCGACCCCAAGACGCTCGCCCGCTGGCTCGAGGAGCCGGCGGAGGGGGCGCGCGGCGCCGGTCAGCCATCGTAGGGACCGCGCTCGCGACCCCCGGGCCGTCGCCGCGAGGAGCGCGCGGGATCCTCCGGCGCGCCGATCGGATCGCTTGACAGGTCTGTGTCGATTGGTGAACCTGGGCCGCCGTCGGCTGGCGCCGGTCATCGAGGTCGGCTCGCTGAGGGGGGGGGCGAGATGCGCCAGGGGAGCATCACTCTCGGTCTCCGCGCGCTGGCGTGGATGTGGGTCGCCGCGCCGCTCGCGTGTTCCACCGGCGGACCGCCGACCGCGGCCCCCGGGGGAGGGGGGGCGACGCCCGGGAGCCCCGGGTATTGCCAGGGGGACCTGGTCGCAGCGGCCTCGACGCAGGTGTGGGCGACCGACACCGGATACTCTCCCTGGACCTGGGTCAGCGACACCGCGACCCCGGCGAACCCCGGGGCGGCCAGCTCGCGGTGGTGCCTCGACAATCCCGTCGCGGCGAACGAGGGCGGAGAGTACGGCCCGCGCGACGAACCGTGTGGCTGGAGCCGCAGCGAGGTCGCGGGGAGTGCACTGCTGGAGGCGTGCAGCGGCGCCGGGGCCCGGTATTTCGACTCCCTGCTGGCGGAGCACCCGACGGGGCCCCAGGAGCCCTACTCGTACCGCGTCTCCCTCAAGGACTCCGGTTGCAGGATGCCGGACTGCGGCACTGGCGAGGATTGGCCGCAGTGCGACGTCAGCGTCTACGGCTTCCCTGCCACCGCGAGCAACACGGTCGGGATCCCCTACCTGCCCGTCGCCGTCCTCTACCAGCCGATGGGTGGCGGCGCCGCTACCCCATCGAGGGTGACCTACGCCGATGGCGGTGCGATCGGGACCAACTTCTCGGTCTCGGCCTCGGTGGGGGCGTCGATCGGGTTGTCGTCGATCTGCGCGGCCGGCGGGATCACCGGGTGCTCCGGTTTGAACGCGGACGCGTCGCTGCAGCCCGCCGGCGGGGGAAGCATCACCTACCAGCCCTTCGAAGGACGGTCGGTCACGTATCCGAGGCCCAACACCTATTCTTGGAATGGTGCGGTCGTGCACGATCCGAACGCGGACGCCGTCGGGTTTCTCCTGGGCGTCCAGGACGTGGTCGTCATGGACGCATGCCAGAACGTGCATCACACCCTCGACTTCAGCGACTCCCGAGCCATCGTCATCCCCGTGGGGTGCCTGACGGGTGCCTGGAGCTGGGGAACCAATGGTTGCGGCCGCAACCCCTTCGTGACCGTCAACCCGGCGACCGGAGCGCTTTGGACCTCGGCAGAGGTCGGCAAGATTGCATTGGCGGATGGTCTCCTGCCTGGCAACCAAACTGTCGATGGAGCCCGGTACGCGTACTTGGGGGCGTATTACCAGGTCGGGAGCAATTTTTTCGGATCCTTCAGCTGGGGCGGGTTGGGGCTGAACCTGATGGGGCATGTGTCGACGATCAGGACGGCCTGGGGCGAGGGTGTGGATTTCGCGGTCGGTTCCCACACGATGGCGACCGGCGTGACCTTCGAGAGCACCAGCACGGCAACCGATCGGAGATTGCCAGCGACCGACGTGATCACGTTAAGCTATTTCCCTACGACCAATTATGATGCCCTCAGTCCCTTGGAGGTGTGGGTCTATTGGGACACGATCTACGATTCGGTGATGATCTCGCGCCAGTGGCCCTGTGATGCGAGCAACGGAGATGGTTCGGCCTGGTACCCGGTCCCCGGATACCCGTGTGGATCCGGGACGGCGAATTGACGCCGGCCGGAAGGGCGCGTCCCTCTAGCGCCGCAGCTCGATCACCGTCACGGCGTCTCCCCCCTCGTGCCGGTCGCCGGCGCGGAAGGAGGCGACGTAGGGAGAGCCGGCGAGGAGCTCGCGCAGCGCCTGCTTGAGCGCGCCGGTGCCGTGGCCGTGGAGGATGGCGCACGCCGCCTCCCCTTCGGCGTAGCGGCGGTCGAGGAAGCGCTCGACCTCGCGCCGGAGCTCGTCCACCCGCAGGCCGCGCGCGTCGAGGCGGTTGGCGGCGGTGACGAGCGGCGCG
>JAJXSQ010000287.1 GCA_021784495.1 Myxococcales bacterium
CCCGGGCGTCCGGCCGGGCGGCCCCGGGGCCGCCCCGCTGCTCAGCCGATGAGCCCGAGGAGGTCGCCGCGGAGCGCGGCGCGGGCGGCCTCGTCGGGCGCGGCGGCGAGCGCGCGCTCGAGCGTCTCGGCCGCCTTGCGCCGGAACCCCTTCTCCTCGTAGAGCGCGGCGAGCGTGCGCAGGACCGCGAGCGATCCCGGGCGCAGCTCGGCGGCGCGCTCGAAGGCGGTCATCGCCCCGAAGGCGTCGCCCCGGCCCCGGAGGGTCCGGGCGAGCTGGGCGTGCGCCTCCGCCGACCAGGGATCGGCCGCGACCGCCGCCTCGAAGGCGGCCTGCGCCTCGGGGAGCCGGTTGGCGAGGAGGAGCTCGCGGCCGCGGGCGACGAGCGGCTCGGCGGCGGCGGCCCCGTCGCGCGGCCGGCTCGCCGTCGCCTCGAGGACGCCGGCGATGCGCCGGAGGAGGTCGTCGAACCGGAAGGGCTTCTCGACGTAGTCCTCGGCGCCGTAGGCGTCCCGCGCGTCCTGGGCGAAGCGCCAGCCGCGGTAGACCGCGGTCATGATGATCACCGGGACCTGCCGGGCCCGCGGCGAGGCCTTGATCCGGCGGCAGGCCTCGAAGCCGTGGAGCCGGGGGAGCATCGCGTCGAGCAGCACCAGGTCCGGGACCAGCGCCTCGGCCTTGGCGACCGCCTCGGCCCCGTCCACCGCGGTCTCGACCGCGTACCCGTGCCGCTCGAGGGCGCGCTGGACGAGCTGCCGGATCTCCGGCTCGTCGTCGACCACCAGCACGGTGCGGCGGCCGTCGGCCCGCACGCTCAGGACGACCTCCTCGGAGAGGCCGGCGGGCTCCACCTCGACGGTCAGCGGCTCGTCGGCGCCGGGGAGCGGATCGCCCTCGACCGGCTCGAGCGCCTCGGCGGGCAGCTCCGGCGCCTCGCCGCCCTCCTGGAGGACCGCCGCGAGCGCCGGGCCGGACTCCGGCGGGACGTCCCGCCCCCGCCAGACGGTGGCCCCTCTCCCCCGGGCGTCGTAGGCGTCGCGGATCACCTCGGCGAGGGCGGCGCGCACGGCGACGTAGGGCGAGATCTCGCGACCGGTGACGAAGCGGACCTCCGAGAGCGTCCGCTCGTCCCCGGGGCTGGAGGTGGCGAGGTGGAGCCGGCCGCCCTCGTCGGAGAGGGGGAAGATGAGGTCCGCCTCGGCGACGAACCGGGGCACGAGATCGAGGAGCGAGAGATCGACGGCGGTGCGGGAGAGGTCGACGCCCGGCACCCCGAGCCGCTCGGCGAGCGCCGCCGCCAGCCGCCCCTCCTCGACCCCCATGGCGAGCAGGCGCGAGCAGAGCCGGTCCCCGCTGGTCGCCGACTCGCGCCACGCCTGGTCGACCATCGCCTGGGTGGCGACGCCGCGCGAGACGAGGAGCACGCCGATGGGGACCGCCTCGCTCACCCTGCCTCCGGGCGGCCGCCGCGGCCGCGCGGCGCAGCATACCGCGAGCGCCCCCGGCGCGCCGGCCGGACGATCGCCCTACCCGACCGTGTCGGCGTAGGTCATGACGAGGTACATCACCGCCTCGCCGTGGCCGCGGTTGCGGTAGACGTGCGGGACGTCGGCCTCGAAGACGATGGCGTCGCCGGTGTCGAGCGCCTCGCGCCGCCCGCCGACCTCGAGCTCCACCTCGCCCCGCGACACCACCAGGTTCTCGAGCGTCCCCGGGTTGTGGGCGTCCGCCCGCTCGACCCCGCCGGCGCGCATGGTGAGCTCGTAGAACTCGACCCGGCGCGGGGAGTCGAAGGGGAAGAGGGCGCGGGAGGCGAAGGCGCCGTCGTGGCTGGTGAGCCGCTTCGCCTGGCCGGCGCGGAGGACCTGGAGCCCCCCCTCGGCCTTGGCGGTGATGAGGCCGGAGAACGGCACCCCGAGGGCGCTCGCGATCTTCCAGAGGACGTTGATCGTCGGCGCGCTCTGGCCGAGCTCGATCTGGCCGAGCATCGCGCGGGAGACGCCGGAGAGGCGCGCCAGCTTCTCGAGCGACAGGCCGCGCTGCCCCCGGAGCCGGCGCAGGTTGCCCCCCACCACCGGCGTCAGGTCGGACCCGGCGGGCGCGGTCTCGCGCGCGTCGGTCGTGCGCGCCTCGGCCGGCCCCCTCGGACGCTCCCGGGCGGCGCCCACCTCGCGGGTGCTCTTCATGGTCGAGGAGTTTTCCGTTACAACGGATGCGTTGTCAACGCTCCTCCCTCCCTCGACGGGGCCCTGGCGCCTCACCCTGGTCACCGACCCCGACGACTGCACCCTCGCCTGCGCCATGTGCGCCTGCGGCCGCGCCCGCGCGCGGCCCGGTCCGCGCCCCCCGCCCCGCCGGATGGAGCCGTCGCTCGCGCTCGGGATCCTGCGCCAGCTGCGCGGCGGCCCCCTGCGGGAGGTGATCCCCTCCACGCTCGGCGAGCCGCTCCTCTGGGAGGGGCTCGACGCGCTCGCCGACGCCGTCGCCGCCGCCGGCCTCCTCCTCAACGTGACCACCAACGGCACCTGGCCGGGGCGCGGGGCGCGCGCCTGGGGGGAGCGGCTGGCGCCGGTCGCCGCCGACCTGAAGATCTCCTGGAACGGCGCCACCGCCGCCACCGCCGCCGCGATCATGGACGGGCTCGACCTCGCCGCCGCGATCGACGGCGTCCGCGAGGTCGCGGCGGCGCGCGACGCGGCCGCCGCCCGGACCGGCCGGCGCTGCCGCCTCTCCTTCCAGGTCACCGCCCAGGAGGGGAACGTCGCCGAGCTCGCCGCCATCGTCCGGCTCGCCCGCGACCTCGGGATCGACCGGGTGAAGGTGAACCAGCTCCAGGTGCAGGTCCCGGCGCTCGCGCCGCGCGCGCTCGGGGCGAGCGCCGACGGGATCCGGCGCTGGAACGGCGCGGTCGCGGCGATGCGCGCCGCGTCGGCCGGCGGGCGGGGCGAGGCGGGCGCCGTCGCGCTCCAGGGGGACGTGCTGCTCCCGGAGCGGCCGGGGGAGCGGCTGGCCGCCGGCCCCTGCCCGTTCGTCGGCCGCGAGGGCTGGATCCTCGCCGGCGGCGCCTTCGCGCCCTGCCCCCACCCCGCCGCCTGGAGCGGCGAGCTCGGCGACTTCGGCGACGCCTCCCGGACCCCGCTCCGGGAGCTCTGGGAGGGCCCCGCGCTGCGCCGGCTCGCCGAGGGGTACCCGGACCACCCGGTCTGCCGCGCCTGCCCCTTCCGCCGGCCCGGGGGCGCGTGACAGGATTGGGCATGGTCGACCCGAGCCGCCGGCCGCCCCCCGAGGAGCCCCTGCCCGAGCCGCTCGGCCGGCGCGAGTTCGAGGCGATCCTGGCGCGGCTGGTGCGCGAGCACGAGCGGCGCGGCGACAACCCCGGCTCGGTCCGGTGCGAGGGCTGCCGCGCCTGCGTGTCGTGCATGTTCTGCACCGACTGCGAGGCGTGCCACCGCTGCACCCACTCCGTCCGCTGCCGCAACTCCTCGGCCCTCACCCACTGCCGCGACTGCGACGGGTGCCACGACTGCGCCTACTGCGTCGGCAGCGAGCGGTGCGTCCGCTCCTCCTACCTCGTGTCCTGCCGCGACTGCTCCGACTGCACCTACTGCCTCGGCTGCGTCGGGCTGGCGCGCAAGGACTTCCACGTCCTCAACCGCCCGTTCGCCCGCGCCGAGTACTTCCGGATCCTCGACGCCCTCCGGGGCGAGCTCGGCCTGCCGCGGTGAGCCTCCCGGCCTCCCTCGCCGCGCTCGGCGCCGCGCTCGCGCTGGCGGCGCCGGCCGCGCCGGACGCCGCCGCCCCCCT
>JAJXSQ010000288.1 GCA_021784495.1 Myxococcales bacterium
CGCCGCCCGGATCGCCCGCGGGGATCTCGATCCGGCGATCGAGGCGCTGGCGGCCGGCGTGGTCGCGGGCGAGGGGGGGACGCTGCGGCGCCACGCGATGGTCCGGCTCCACGCCACCCTGGCGCGAGCCCACCTCGCCGCCGGCGACCTCCACGGGGCCGAGGCGGCGGCCGTCGAGGGCGCGGGCGAGATGGCCGGCCACGGCGAGTGCCTCGTGTGCGAGGCGGCCCTCCGGCCCGAGCTCCTGCGGATCGCGCTCGCCCTCGGCCGCGCCGATCCGGCGGCGGAGGAGGCGGCGGCCCTGGAGGCGCTCGGGGCGCGCTGCGGCGGTCCGCTCGCCGGCGCCCTGGCGGCGACCGCGCGCGGGCGCCTCCTCGCGGCCCAGGCCCGGCCGGCGGAGGCCTCGATCGCCTTCCGCGAGGCGCGCCGGCAGGCCCTCCGGGCCGGGGCCCAGCTCGAGGCGGCGCGCGCCGCCCGGCTGGCGAGCCTGCTCCCCGGGGGGGCGACCCCGGAGCCGGCGCTCGACCGGCTCCTCCGCTGCCCGGCCGACGCCTGAGCGGGTTGCGCCGGTGCGGCCGGGCGGTAGGCTCCGCCGATGGACCCCTACGGCCTCCGCCGCGTCGTCGCCCCCGCCGGCGCCCTCCCCCAGCAGGCCGAGCGGCTCGACCCGACCCTGCCGCTCGGCGAGGACGAGCTGGCCATCGACGTCGAGGCGCTGGCGGTCGACGCCGCCAGCCTCCGCCAGCTCGAGCGCGCGGTCGGCCCCTCCCCGGCGGCGCTCGCCGGGGAGATCGCCCGGATCGTCGCCGCGCGCGGCAAGCTCCAGAACCCGGTCACCGGCTCGGGGGGGATGCTCCTCGGCGCCGTCCGCGCCGTCGGGCCGCGCCACCCGGCGGCCGGGCGCCTCCGGGCCGGCGATCGGATCGCGTCCCTCGTCTCCCTCACCCTCACCCCGCTCCGCCTCGACCGGATCACCGCCGTCGACCCGGCGCGCGACCGCGTCGAGTGCCGCGGCGAGGCGATCCTCTTCGCCACCGGCCTCTGGGCCCGGCTCCCCGGGGACCTGCCGGAGCCGGTGGCGCTGTCGGTCCTCGACGTCTGCGGGGCGCCGGCCCTGGCCGCGCGCCACCTGCGCGCCGGCCAGCGGGTCCTCGTCCTCGGCGCCGGGAAGTCGGGAGCCCTCGTGGCCGCGCGCGCGCGCGAGGGGGTCGGGCCGGGGGGCCGGGTGGTGGTCGCCGACCGGTCGGCGGCCGCGCTCGCCGCGGTCGCCGGCGCGGGGCTCTGCGACGCCACCCTCGAGCTCGACGCGACCGACGCCGCCGAGGCCCTGCGGCGGGTCGAGGGGGCGGGGGGGACCTTCGACCTCGTGGTGAGCTGCACCTCGGCGCCGGCGACGGAGCTCGCCGCCCTGCTCGCGGTGCGGGACGGCGGCACGGTGATCTTCTTCTCCATGGCGACGAGCTTCCCGGCCGCCGCCCTCGGGGCGGAGGGGGTCGGCAAGGACGCGACCCTGATCATCGGCAGCGGCTACGTCCCGGGCCACGCCGAGGCGGCGTTCGAGCTCCTCCGCCGGCAGCCGCGGCTGCGCGCGCTGCTCGAGGGGGGCCGGGCGGCGCCCGCGGGGGGGTAGGATGCCGGGCGCGGGGCCGTGGCGGAACCGGCAGACGCAGGGGACTTAAAATCCTCCGCCGCGCGAGCGGCGTCCCGGTTCGACTCCGGGCGGCCCTACTTCACGATCAGTTGACGATGGCCGGCCGGCGGAAGGTGATCCCCGGGAGCGGCTGGCGGGCGTCGAACCCGTCCTCGAGCGGGTGCCAGTGGGCCACCGCCGGCTCGCCGAACTGCCAGCAGAGGAAGACCGTCTCGCCGTCCTGCACCGAGTAGAAGTCGACGAGGCCGCGCTCCAGGTCCTTCACCAGGCAGCCGTGGGCGTTGATCCGCTCCACCGCGGAGCTCACCTCGCCGGCCAGCCGCAGGAGCCGGGCCACGTCGGCCTCCCTCCCGGGCGGTCCGGCGCTCGGGTCCTGGAGGATGGCGACCGCGACCTCGGCCCCGCCCAGCGACTCGATGATCGGGTGGAGCTCGGAGCGGACCTGGGCCACCCGCCCGAACTCGAGTTCGAGGGTGGCGACCAGCTCGTTCGCCTCCTCCACGCCGAAGTAGCGCGGTCCGTCCTCCATGGCGGAAACCCTACCATGGGCGTGCTATACAGCCTGCGCTCCGGAGGGTTCCACGCCGTGCTCGAGACCGTGGCCAAGGGCTTCAAGGCGGCCCGCAACAAGCTCAAGGGCCGCACCGAGATCACCGCCGAGGTGGTCGACGACGCGCTGCGCGACGTCCGCGTCTCGCTCCTCGAGGCCGACGTCGCCCTCGAGGTGGTGAAGCGCTTCGTCGCGCGGGTCCGCGAGAAGGCGATCGGCACGGTCGTGGAGACCAGGGCGGGGCGCGGCCGCGAGCGCGTCGAGGTCTCCGCCCAGGACCACTTCGTCAAGATCTGCCACGACGAGCTCGAGGCCCTCATGGGGCCGGTGGACACCGCCCTCCGCTTCGCGGAGCGCGGTCCGACCGGGATCATGATGGTGGGGCTCCAGGGCTCGGGCAAGACGACCACCGCCGGCAAGCTGGCCCGCCGCCTCCAGAAGGCCGGGAAGCGGCCGCTCCTGGTCGCCGCCGACGTGCAGCGCCCCGCGGCCGTCGAGCAGCTCCGGATCCTCGGCGCCCAGCTCGGCGTGCCGGTCTTCCACGAGGCCGGGGTCGCGCCCCCCGAGCTCTGTCACCGTGCGCTCGAGGCGGCCGCCCGCGAGAAGGCGAACGTCGTCATCTACGACACCGCCGGCCGGCTCGCCATCGACGACGCGCTCATGGCCGAGCTCGAGCAGGTGAAGGGCTCGGTCCGCCCGGAGAACGTCCTCCTGGTCTGCGACGCGATGATCGGCCAGGACGCGGTCCGGACCGCCGTGGAGTTCGACCGGCGCCTGGGGCTCGACGGCTTCGTCCTCACCAAGCTCGACGGCGACGCCCGCGGCGGCGCCGCCCTCTCCATCAAGGAGGTCACCGGGAAGCCGATCAAGTTCCTCGGCATGGGCGAGGGGCTCGACCGGCTCGAGGAGTTCCGGCCCGAGGGGCTGGCCGGCCGGATCCTCGGCTTCGGCGACGTCGTCGGGCTCATGCAGGACTTCGAGGAGCACGTCGACGCCGACAAGGCGGAGGCGGACGCCCAGAAGATCCTCTCCGGCGACTTCACCCTCCAGGACTTCGTCGAGCAGATCCAGCTCGTCCGGAAGATGGGGCCGCTGGGCGAGCTGATGGAGAAGTTCCCGCTCTTCGGCGAGCTGCCGGCGGGGTTCCAGTTCGACGACGGCGCCCTCGGCCGGATCGTCGCCATGGTCGGGTCGATGACCCCGGCCGAGCGGGCGCGGCCCGACGGGATCACCGAGCCGCGGGTCCGCCGGATCGCCCGCGGCTCCGGGCGGACCGAGAAGGAGGTCCGCGACCTCCTGAAGCAGTACCACGCCATGCGCGCGGTGATGAAGCAGGTCGGCTCGGCGCCGGGCCTCCTCTCCCGGCTCCCCGGCGTGAAGCAGCTCGCCCAGCTCCGCCAGCTCCAGGGGAAGGGGCTCGGGGACCTCTTCGGCCAGGACGCGGCGGCGCTGGAGGCGCTCGGCGGCGGGGAGGACCCGGCGGCCATGGCCCGGGCGGCCGGGCTGCCGCGCGGCTACACCCCGCCGATGCCGGCCGGCGCCATGGCCCGGGCCCGGCTCATGGGCTACGCCCCCGCCCCCCAGGAGG
>JAJXSQ010000289.1 GCA_021784495.1 Myxococcales bacterium
AGCGGCAACCAGACGCCCGCCGCCTCGACCACGCCCGAGTGGTAGGGCGAGGTGATGAGCAGGACACGCGGGCGACGGTCGGCCATGTCGGAGATCCTCCGCTACGGTTTCCGGGAGAAGCGACCGATAATTCTAGCACGGGCCGTCCCGGACGGGGGATACGGGTCGGCTTCGCCCGCGACATGGCGCCGCACCGGTCCGGGCTTTCTCGGAGCGATCGGGGCGCGGCTTGGATCGCCCTGCGAAAGGCGTGATACCCTTCTGGGCCCGTGCGGGAGCGACTCACCATCCTCAACGCCTTCGTCCACGACGTCGCGACCGGGACGTGGCTCTCCACCCTCGTCCTGCTCACGCTGCTGCACCGCGAGACGCGGGGGGCCGCCTGGGCGGTGGCTGCCCCGCTGATCCCCGGCCTCGAGCGCCAGTTCCTGACCTTGACGTGGATCAGCCTCGCCGTGATCCTCGCGACCGGGGTGGTCCGGATGTTCACCTTCCGGCTCTTCGGCTGGACGGGGGACGTGGCGGCCAGCCGGATCCGGCTCCTCAAGATCAAGCACGCGCTCCTCGGGGTGGCCTTCGCTGCGGGGACCGCCTACCAGGTCGTCCTCGTCCTGTCGTGAGCGCCCCGGATCCGCGCGCGGACGATCGGCGGCGCTGGGTGGCGGCAGGGGCCCTCGCGCTCCTGTCCGCGGCGCTCCTCCTCGCCGTGCTGGCGGCGGCGAAGGGCGGGCGACGCCTCGCCCCTCCGCCCCCTCGCTGGCGCGCGGTGGCCGACGCCGGCGAGGCCTGGCGCGCCTGGCGGAGCGCCGGCGTGCACGGCCGCGTCCTCGTGGTCTTCACCGGGCGGTGGGCGACGGTGTCGCAGGAGCACCCGCTCCCCTCGACCTGGGCGGCCGACCTCGCGGGATGCCGGCCCGGCCCCCTCCCCGCGCGCCTGGACGCCGACACCGCGCTGATCGCGGCGGCGAGCGACGGGACCGCGCGCGCGCTCGACGTCGTCATGCCCCCCGCCGCCTACGCCCGCCGCCTCGCCGCCGTCCGGGGGGACAAGGCGCTCCGGGTCGAGGACGGCTCCTTCCTCGACCCCTTCCACGGCTTCCCGCGGCGGATCCTCCTCCCCGGCGCGCCGCTCGCGAGCGACGAGCCGGTGCTCGTCCTCGTCGAGCCTTCCTTCCTCGGCGCCGGCGTCGAGGGCACCGTCGACGGCTGGCTCCGCGACCGCGGTCTCCGCTCGGACCTGGCGCTCGTCGCCCTCGACGACCCGGCGGCCACCTCCGCCCAGCGCGCCGCGGCGCGCGCGCTGGCCGAGCGGCTCGGCGCCGCGGGGGGCCCCGGGCCGTGAGCGCCGCCCCCTCCTCGACGGCCGGCGCACCCGGGCCGCGCGGCGCGCCGCTCTGGGGCTGGATCGCGCTCCTCACCGCGGGCGCCGCGGGCGCCCGGCTCCTCGGCCTCGCGTCGCAGCCGCTCATCGACGACGACCGGCTCGTCGCCGACACGGCCGCGAACTTCGCCGCGAGCGGCTGGCCGGAGCCGACGATGTGGAACCACCCGCGCCTGCGCGACCTCCTGGTCCACGCCTCGGCGCAGCTCTGGGGCGGCGGCCCGCTCGCCCTCAAGGGCTGGAGCGTCCTCCTCGGCACCCTCTCCGTGCCCGCGGCCGCCTGGCTGGTCCTCGCCGCCGGCGGAGATCCGGTGGCCGCCCTCGCGGCCGGTCTCCTCCTCGCCGTCGACCCGCTCCACCTCGACTTCTCGCGGCAGGCGATCAACGACGTCTACCTGGCGGCCCTCGGGCCGGCGGCGGTCGCCGCCCTCTGGCGCCACCGGTCCACCGGGCGCGCGCGCTGGCTGGCCGCCGCCGGCGCGCTCCTCGGCCTCGGCCTCGCCTCGAAGTGGGCCGCGGCGTTCCCGGTGGCGGTCGCCGCCGCGCCGCTCCTGTGGGATCTGCGCCACCGGACCGGCGGCGGCTCGCGCCCGTCGCGCGCGGCGCTGGCCGTGGCGGCGCTCGTCCTCCTCCCGGCGGCGGTCTACCTCGCGACCTTCCTCCCGTGGTTCACCCGGGGCGGCGGGCTCGGCGACTGGGTGCGCCTCCAGCTGGAGATGGCCCGGGAGACGTCGACGCACACCGGCTACGCCGGGACCAAGCTCCCCGGCTACTTCGGCGAGCAGATCGGGGCGTGGCGCTGGTTCCTCACCCCGACCTGGTACGCGGACTACGCCGTCGTCCCCGGCAGCTCGGAGGTGCCGGGGATCCTCCTGATCGTGGGGATCGCCAACCCCGCGGCCTGGCTCCTCCTCTGGCCGGCGCTCGCCTGGGCCCTCCGCCGGTGGTGGCGCGGAGACGCGCCGGCGGGGCGGCTGGCGGCCGCCTTCCTCGGCGCCTACCTCCCCTTCCTGCTCGTCCGCCGGCCGATCTGGGCCAACTCGGCGCCCACCGTCCTCCCCTTCGCCGCGGCGGTGATCGGCGTCGCCTTCGCGGCGGCGCGCCGGCGCTGGCGGCGCGTCGCCGACGGCTGGCTCGCGCTCGCCGCGCTCGGCGGCGCGCTCCTCTGCTTCCCGGCCGCCGGACTCCGCCTCGGCCCGAGCGAGGCGATCGTCGAGGCCATCGTCCCGCCGGAGGGGCTCGTCCCGGCGGAGCTGCGGCGACCGCCCGAGCAGGCGGAGCACCGGTGAGCCTGCGCCACGCCCTCCCCCGCGCCCCGGCGATCGCCCGGATCCTCTGGCGGCTCGGCCGCGGCCGGCCGACCTTCGCGAGCCTGAACCTGCTCAACCGCTGCAACCAGGCCTGCCCGATGTGCGCGGTGCGCGCGGGGCCGGACGTCCGGCTCCGCCTCGACGAGGTCGAGCGCATCGCCGGGGCGCTCCGCCGCGGCGGGATCCGGGTGGTGGAGGTGTCCGGCGGCGAGCCCTTCCTCCACCCGGAGCTCCCCGGGATCCTGCGCCACCTCGACCGCGCCGGCCTGCTCTTCACCTTCAACACCAACGCCACCGCGATCTCCGACGAGGGGCTCGCCGCGCTGGCCCGGGCCCGCGGGCTGCTCCAGGTCGCCGTCAGCCTCGACTCGCTCGACCGGGCCCGCTACCACCACCTGCGCGGCGCCGATCTGCTCCCGCGGGCGCTCGCCGGGCTCGAGCGGCTGCGCGCCGCGCGGCTCCCCGGGACCCTCAAGCTCAACGTGGCGCTCAGCCGCCACAACCACGGCGAGCTCGCCGCGCTCCTCGCCTTCGCGCGGGAGCGGGGTCTCTTCCTCTCGGTCTTCCCGGTGAGCCAGGGCCCCGGCGCCCACCGCTCCGACGGCGGGGGCTTCGACGCCTCCGACGCCGAGCGACGCGCCCTGGCCGAGAGCTTCGACGACCTGGCGCGGCGCCGGCGGCGGGGCGAGCCGCTCTGGGAGGCCTCGGGGTTCTACCGGGCCGCGGCGCGCCACCTGCGCGGGGAGCCCCTCCCGCCGTGCGGCGCCGGCCGGATCTTCCTCGACGTCCGCGCCGACGGGAGCGTGGCGCCGTGCATCGACCTCCCGGCGGTCACCACCGCGGCCGCGCTCGCCTCCGGCCCCGGCTGGGAGCGGCTCGCCGCCGGCGCCGCGGCGAGCGCAGCCTGCCAGGCGACCACCCCCTGCTGCTATACCTGCACCATCGGCCTCGCGGTGACGGCCCGCGCCCCGCTGCGCTTCGCGCTCGAGTCGGCGCGGGTCCTGCTCGCCGCCGCGCGCCGACCGGCCCCGACGCGGGGGAGCCCGGCGTGAGCGCTCCCGCGCCCCCCTCTCCCCCGGCGATCGGCGTCCGG
>JAJXSQ010000290.1 GCA_021784495.1 Myxococcales bacterium
CGGCGCGGTCGCGCCACGCGACCCGGCCCGACCGGACGGTGAGCCGGGTGAGCCGGAGGGTCCAGGTCGGGCGCCAGGGGGGCGGGGCCGGCGCCGCCGGCGCCGCCGGCCGCGTCGGGGCGAAGGCCCGGGCGAGCGAGGTGCTCCCGTCGCGCTCGGTGTCGACGAGGAGCGCCGGCTCGTCCAGCTCCAGGACCAGCCCGATCTCCCGGGCGCGCAGCCGCGTCAGGTCCGCCGACAGGCGCGCCCGGGGGAGGCGGAGGACGAGGTGGCCGTCGGGGTCGAAGACCTCCAGCCCCTCCAGCTCGACGCCGCCGCCGGGGAGGACCGCCACCCCGGCCAGCTCCACCCGGCCCTCGATCTCCCGGTCGGCGAGCCGGACCAGCGCCGCGGCGACCCGCGGCCGGCCGGCGGCGCTGGAGGCGTAGAGCGCCCCGGCGCCGAGGAGGAGGCTGAGCGCGGCCCCGGCGGCGAGGAGGACCCGGCCGGCGGCGAGGACGACCGCGGCGAGCGCGCGGCGCATCAGTAGGCCTCCCCCAGGGTGACGTGGAAGGCGACGATCGGCTCGCGGTGGTCGGCGCCGCCCGGCACCTTCGGGAAGCGCTCGTAGAAGGGCACGCCGGGGCGGAAGTCGGTCGGGAGGCGGAAGCCGAGGTCGGCGCGGAAGGGGCCGAAGGGGGTGCGGTAGCGGATCCCGAAGCCGACCGCGTACTGGATGAGCGACGGGTCGAGCGCCCCGAGCCACTCGGTGGGGCGGCCCGAGGCGTTGCTCACGTCGCCGGCGTCGACGAAGACGGCGCCGCCGAGGTCGCCGACCAGCGCCCGGCGCAGCTCGAGCGACCCCTCGAAGATGCCGTTGCCGCCGGTCGGGATCCACTGGCCGTACTGGAAGACCATCGGCGAGAGCCGCTCGATCCCGTAGCCGCGCATCGAGCGCGGTCCGCCGCCGGTGTAGAGGCCGACGATCGGCATCGGCCCCTTCTCGCCGATGGGGACGATCGCCCCGACCCGGGCGCCGCCGGCGAGGACGGTCCGCTGGCCGAGCGGCAGGTAGAACCGCGCCTCGGGCTGGGCGCTCACGTAGCGGTAGCCGATCCCGGCCACCCGGATCCCCTCCTGCACCGCGAGCGAGAGGTAGATCCCCTGGCGCGTGTTGAGCGGGTCGTCGCGGCCGTCCCAGGCGACCCGCTGCTCGAGGTAGCTGAGGAGGCAGAGCCGCCCGGGGCAGTTCTGGAGCTGGGGGGGGACCAGCCCCGAGGCCACGTTCACGTTCTCGAGCTGGTAGAACTCGAGGTTGTAGCTGGGGGCGACCGTCCAGCGGCTGGCGAGCCGGAGCGGGGCGCCGACGCGGAATCGCTCCGCCCAGTAGCCGTACCCCGGCTCGAGGCTCCGCTCCGCCTCGGCGCGCAGGGTCAGGTCGATCTCCCGGGTGATGGCGGCCGGCTGGGTGAACTCGACGGCCAGGAGGCCGACCGGCCCCTCCTGGATCGGGCTCAGCGGGTCGGGGAGCCAGGCGTAGCCGGCGCGCAGGTCGATCTCGAGCTTGCGCAGGTCGCCGAAGAAGTTCCGGTCGGACCAGCTGGCCAGCCCCTGGGCCTCCCAGCGCAGCGTCTCGAAGCCGATGCCCGGGCCGACGCGGAAGGTCCGGAAGGGCGCCTCCCGCACCGCGACCAGGACCGGCACCGTCCCGGTCTCGGGGTCGAGCGCGCCGAGGGTCACCCGGACCCCGGAGAAGACCCCGAGGTTGAAGATCCGGGCCTTGGCCCGGGCCACCGCGCGGTCGTCCACCGGCTCCCCGGGCCGGATCTCGATGGCCGCCTGGTCCTCGATCCGGGCGCCGGTCTCCGCGCCGACGCCGCGCACCTGGATCCGGCCGAAGCGGTAGCGGGCGCCGGGGACGACGGTGTAGCGGACCTCGACCGTGCCGGCGTCGGGGTAGACGTGCGCCTCCTGGGTCACCAGGGCGTCGGGGTAGCCGTTGCCGTGGAGGGCGGCGGCGAGCTCGGCCCGCGCCGCGTCGTAGGCGGCGTCGGTGAAGACGTCGCCGGGCGCGAGCGAGAGCTTCCCCAGGCGCGCGCGCGCCTCCGGGGCGCCCTCCAGGCCGACGATGGAGAGCTGGCTCACCCGGACCGGCGGCCCCTCCCGGATCCGCACCACGATCCGGGCCCGCCCCTCGCCGTCCGGCAGGATCTCCACCGCGTCGACCGCCGCGGCGTAGCGGCCGTGGGCCCGGTAGAAGGCCAGGATCCGCTGCCGGTCGATCGCCAGGGCGTCGGGGTCGAGCCGGGAGGCGGGGGTCCAGGGGAGCGGGCTGGAGGCCTGGGTGGCGAGCGCGTCGCGGAGCTCGTCGGGGTCGACGGCCTGGACCCCCTGGAGGTCGATGCCGGTGATCACCGGCTCGTCGGCCGTCCCGCGCGCGCGCAGGCAGCCGGCGGCGAGGAGGGCGGCGAGGATCGCGGCGCGGCGCATCGGGGCGGATGATGCCACGGGCGGCGCGCGGCCGCCCCGCCCGCCCCGCCCGCCCCGCCCGGTCACGCGTCCGGCGACGAGAGGAGCAGCGCCAGGTGGCTCGCCTCCCAGGCGCGGGCCCGCTCGTGGTCGTGGTAGGCCCGCTCCCGCCGGCGGAACTCGGCGCCGTGGATGACCCGCCGCCCGCCCGCCTCGCGGGCCGGCACCGCCTGGTGGAGCATCTCGTGGAAGACGACCGCGGCGACGTAGAACCCGGGCACCGACGGGCGATCGAGCGTCGGGTGGATCCGGATCACCCGGGCGTCGGCCAGGTAGACCCCGGTCTTCACCGTCCGGCGACGGCGGCCGGGGCGGACCGCCCCCCAGCCGATCCGCGCCTCGATCTCCCCGCCGAACTCCTCGCGGTTGAGCCGGTCGAAGATCGCCTGGAGGTCGTGGGCCCGGCCGGCCGGCTGGAGGACCCCGACGCGCGGGGCGCCGATCCGGTCGCGCCGGGCCCGGACGAAGGCGTCGATCCGGCCGCCCGCCTCGCGCCGCCGCGCCGCCCCGGCGCGCGCCGGGCCGGCGAAGGCGGCGAGCGCCCCGACCACCTCCCCGGGCGCCTCCAGGAACATGTGGTGGACCCGGTAGTGGACCGCCCCGGCGACCCGCCGGAAGGAGACCATGGTGGAGCGGTTGTCGTGGACGGTCAGCCGGACCCGCTCGCCGAGCAGGTCGGCGATGGCGTCGGCGATCCGCCGGGCGGCGCCGACCCGCGCCTCGCGGCCCAGCTGCCGGGCGTCGAAGAGATCGAGCTGGCGCGGTGATTCCAGCGCGGGCATCGGCGAGGGATCCTAGGGGTCGGGGGGCGCGGCATCAAGCGTCGGCCCCCTCCTCGGCGCCGAGGAGCCGCTCCAGCCGCCCCGGCTCCAGCCGGAGCGGGACGACCTTCTCCTGGCTGTAGGTCACCGCGCCCGGCGCGCCCCCGCGCTGCCGCCGGACGTGCTTCACGCGGGTCCAGGCGACCTCGACCTGCGGCGCGCCGCGGGCGTCGGAGAAGTGGGCGGCGAGGTGGGCGGCGTCGAGGAGCGTCTCCTGGTCGGGGGCGGATCGCCCCAGCCGGACGACGACGTGGGCCCCGGCCTGGCCGCGGACGTGGAGCCAGAGGTCGTTGCCGCTCGCCACCCGGAAGGTGAGGGCGCCGTTCCCCTCGGCGCTCCGCCCCACCAGGATCGGGCGGCCGGCGAGCGAGCGGAAGGCGCGGTGGGGGAGCGGCGCCGCGTCCCCCTCGCGCCGGCGGGCGGGGGGCGGGGGGCGCGGCGCGGCGTCGA
>JAJXSQ010000291.1 GCA_021784495.1 Myxococcales bacterium
CGCCGCGATCCACGGGCTCTCCCTCCTGGCGGTGCCGGCGGCGCTGCCGCTCCTGCTCCGCCGCTGGCGGGGCGCGCGGGGCGCGGCGCGCGGGCCGGTCCTCCTGCTCGCGGTCTTCGCCGCCGGCGCGCTCGGCCTCGCCGTCGCCCGCAACCGGTTCGTCGTCTACCTCTCGCTCGCCGAGGCGCTCCTGCTCGCGCTCGCGGCGCGGGAGCTGGCCGCCGCCGTCGCCCGCCGCTGGCCCGCCCGGCGCCGGCTCCCCGGGGCGGCGCGGGCGGCGCTCCTCTTCGCCGCGGTGGCGCCGGTGCTCCCCGGCCTCGCCGATCCGGCCTGGGCGGTCCGCTCCCCCTCCCGGATCCTCGACCTCGCCCCGCTCGCCCGGCTCGCCGGCACCCTCCCGGCGGCCCCCGGCCGCGAGGGGATCCTCTGCCCCTGGAGCGACGGCCACGACGTCCGCCGGGAGTCGGGCCGGCCGGTGGTGACGAGCCCGTTCGGCGTCGAGGGGGGCGCCGGGAGCCTCGAGGACGCCGACGCCTTCTACCGGGCGACCGATCCCGCGGCCGCGGCGGCGATCCTGGCGCGGCGCCGGGTCGGCTTCCTGCTCCTCGGCCCGCCGCTCGACGAGCTGGTGTCGCTCGAGGGGCTCGGGCCGCCCGACGACCCGCCGCTCTACCGCGCCCGCTTCGACCCGCTCGACGGGCCGCGGGTGGAGCTGCTCCCCCGCCTCGCCGACCTGGTGGTCACCCGGCTCTACCTCTGGGACGGGCGCTGGGGCTCGGTGGACGGGCGGCTCCTCGACGTCGGCCCGCCACCGCTCGACGGCTTCCGGCTGGTCGGCGAGAGCGCGTCGCTCGCCCCCTGGGGGACGGTCGAGGTGGCGCTCTACAAGCTCTTCCAGGCGGTGGCCGGGGCGAGGGTCCGGGTGAGCGGCGCGGGGCCGGGGTCGGAGGTGGTGGCCCGGGTGGCCGTCCGGACCGGCGGCGGGCGCCGCTTCGAGCTCGCGCTGCGGGCCCGCGCCGGAGACGATGGCACGGCGGTGCTCCGCCTCCCCTACGCCACCGGCCTCGACGGCGAGGTCCAGGCCGCCCCCTGGGCGATCGGCGACGGTCACCGCTCGGCGACGCTGGTCCTCGACGAGCGGGCGGTGCTCCTCGGCGAGGAGCGCCCGGTGCGGCTCGCCCCCTGACGGCCGCCGCCCCGCCTCGCCCCCGGCCCTCCGCCGTCGCGCTTCACCGCCAGGAACAGGACGTGGCGCAGCCCGCCGGCGTCGCCGCGCGCCGGGACGATCCGCGCCTCGGCGGCGAAGCCGGCCCGCTCCAGGCGGCGCAGGTAGGGGAGGTCGTGGTGGGCCGACCAGACCGCCAGCACCCCGCCCTCGGCCAGGGCGGCGCGGCAGGCGGCGATCCCGGCCTCGCCGTAGAGTCGGTGGTTCGCGCGGTGGACCGCCGAGGAGGGGCCGTTGTCCACGTCGAGGAGGATCGCGTCCCAGGCGGCGCGGGCGCCGGCGATCCGGGCGGCGACGTCGACCACCTCGACCTGGCAGCGCGGGTCGTCGAGCGGCCGTCCGGCGAGCCCGCCCACCAGGCGGCGGTTCCACTCGACGAGCGCCGGGGTGAGCTCCGCCACCACCAGCCGGGCGTCGGTCGGGAGCCGGTCGAGCGCCGCCCGGGCGGTGAAGCCGAGCCCGAGCCCGCCCACCAGGACGGCCCGCCGCCGCCGCGCCCGCTGGAGCCCCAGCGCCGCCAGGGCGTCCTCCGAGCCGTGCTGCCGGCTCGACATGAGCAGCTTCCCGCCGTAGCGGACCACCCACTCGCCGTCGCGCCGGGCGAGGGCCATCTCGGTGCCGTCCGGCGCCTGCGCCCGCTCCACCGTCTCCCAGGGTCTCACCGGGCGGATCTACACCGGGGCGCGCCGGCGGGCGAGCCCGGCGCGCCGGGGACCGGGCGGGCCCGGGGCCGGGCGGCGGGACCCGCGGTCCTCAGGGGTCGCCGCGGAGGACGGCGCCGCTGGCCGCGTTGGAGACGGCGCGGGCGTAGCGGCGGAGCCACTTCGACCGGACGACCTTCTCCGGCGGGCGCCAGCTCGCGCGGCGGCGGGCGAGCTCGGCGTCGTCCACCCCGAGGGTGATCGACCGCGCCTCGACGTCGATGGTGATCGGGTCGCCGTCCCGCACCAGGGCGATGGCGCCGCCCTCGGCCGCCTCGGGGGAGACGTGGCCGACGCAGGCGCCGCGGGTCGCCCCGGAGAAGCGGCCGTCGGTGAGGAGCGCCACCTTCTCGCCGAGCCCCATCCCCATGATCAGGCTGGTGGGGGCGAGCATCTCCTGCATGCCCGGCCCGCCCCGCGGCCCCTCGTGGCGGATGACGACGAAGTGCCCCTCCCGCACCTGGCCGCCCATGATCCCGGCGATCGCCTCCTCCTGGGAGTCGAAGCAGACGGCGGCGCCGGTGAAGCGGCGCATCGACGGCTGGAGCCCCGCGGCCTTCACCACCGCCCCCTCGGTCGCCAGGTTGCCGAAGAGGACGGCGAGGCCGCCGACCGACGAGTAGGCCTGCTCGAGCGGGCGGATCACCGCCGGGTCGAGGATGCGGGCGTCGCGGATCCGATCGCCCATGGTCTCGCCGGTGACGGTGAGGGCCGCCTCGCGGACGACGCCGCCGCGCCGCCCCACCTCGTGGAGCACCGCCGGCACGCCGCCGGCGCGGTGGACGTCCTCGATGTGGACGGTGGAGAGCGACGGGGCGATCTTGGCGACGTGGGCGACCTGCCCGGCGATCCGGTCGATGTCGCGCAGGCCGAACTCGACCCCGGCCTCGCGGGCGATGGCCAGCATGTGGAGGACGGTGTTGGTCGAGCCGCCCATCGCCATGTCGACCACCATCGCGTTGTGGATCGCGTCGGCGTTCACGATCCGGCGCATGCGGAACCGCTCGTCGGCGGCGATCTCCACCGCCCGCCGGGCGGCGCGGCGGACGAGCGCCTCGCGCTCGGGGGTCAAGGCGAGCGCGGTGCCGTTCCCCGGGAGGGCGATCCCCATCGCCTCGCAGAGGACGTTCATCGAGTTGGCGGTGAACATCCCCGAGCAGGAGCCGCCGCTCGGGCAGGCGCGGCACTCGATGTCGCGCAGCTGGGCGTCGGTGATGAGGCCGCGCGCCCGCTGGCCCACCGCCTCGAAGGCGGTGTTGAGGTCGATGGGCGTCCCGTCGGCGAGGTGGCCCGCGGCCATCGGGCCGCCGGAGACGAAGACGGTCGGCACGTCGACCCGGAGCGCCCCCATGAGCATGCCCGGGACGATCTTGTCGCAGTTGGGGATGCACAGGAGGGCGTCGAGCTGGTGCGCCTCCATCATGGTCTCGATCGAGTCGGCGATCAGCTCGCGCGAGGGCAGGCTGTACTTCATCCCGCCGTGGCCCATGGCGATGCCGTCGTCGACGCCGATGGTGTTGAACTCGAAGGGGACGCCGCCCGCCTTCCGGATCTCGTCCTTGGCGATCCGGCCGTACTCCTGGAGGTAGAAGTGGCCGGGGATGATGTCGACGTGGCTGTTGGCGACGGCGACGAACGGCTTGTCGAAGTCGGCGTCGGTGAGCCCCACGGCGCGGAGCAGGCTGCGGTGCGGGGCCCGCTCGAACCCCTTCTTGATCGTGTCGGAGCGCATCCGACGTTTCTGCTCCCGGGGGCGGGGCGGAGTCAACCGATCGGCCGGGGCCGCCGCGCGCCGGCGGCGTGCCCTCGGGCCGGCCGGTTCCGGGGGGGCGACCGCGCGGGGCCGCCGCGC
>JAJXSQ010000292.1 GCA_021784495.1 Myxococcales bacterium
TCGTCGGTGAGCGGGACGGTCGGCGGCCGGGGCTGCTGGTGAAGCTGGCGCTGGTCGTTGCGGGGGGCGCGCCTGCGCGCGCCGCGCCCTGGATGCGTTCTCTTCAAGTGGGACCTCGTGACGGAAGGTTGGGTGTGGGCGACCCCGCGGAAGGCGGCGCGCGGGGTGACGGGACGAGCTGCGGGAGGCGCCGGAGATCGAATGGCGACGAGGCGCCCTGGGTGCGACGGGGGCCGACCGCGTCGGCTCGCCGGCTCCCGGGGATCGGGAGGGCAGGGCGGTCGCCCGGGTGACGATCCCCGATGAAGGAGCCGAGGGGAGGGCTGCGGGCTGCAGCTGCTACGACCGGCACGATATCACGGATGCCGGCGCACCGTGTTGCGGGAGATCCCAAGCTCCTCCGCGACCTGCCTCGCGGACCGCCCCTCGACCAGCACCTTGTGGCGAACGAAATGGACCTGATCCATCCCGAGCATCCTCCAGCGGAAGCCCGAGCCGCCCCGGCTGGGCAAATTTCCGGGCGATATCGGTGGATCAGTTTCAGAGCGGCGACTGGATCAGTTTCACGGCGGTGGGACCAGACGTTGGTGTACTGCGCGGAGATCCTTGTCGAGTACCGAGAAGTCCTCGCGCGACCGCGGTTCGGACTCGACCCGAGCGAGGTGCGCGAGCTGTCCGATCTGCTCGCCGAGATCGGCGAAGAAGTCGGGTCCGGAGACCTCGCCAAGAGCCCGCTCGCGGTCTGGAGGCCGCCGACGGCGCACTTCCCCGATCCCGACGATGCGCTCTTCGTCGCCGTCGGCCTCGTCGGTGACGTCGACGCGATCGTCACCGGAATCACATGGCACTTCGCCGAGGTCGTCCGTTCGCGGGTTTACGCCCCGACGGAGTTCCGGGAGGCCTTAAAACTACTACTTTCCGGCTGAACACCGACTGGGCATTGTTCGGGCGGGGAGCACATCATGACCCTCTTCGAGTTCATCACGCTCCACAGGGAAGAGGTCCTGTCGCGTGCCCGCCAGTGTTGCCGCTCAATCTGGCTGATGGAGCTGCGACCCGGCTGGATGGTGTCCACCGCGGCGGTGAGCGGGGCCCGCGCACGGGCGTGATGGTCTGATCCAGCCGGGCCGCGGGGAGGTCACCCGTCGCGCTCGAGGCCATCGCGGTCGAGGACGCGGGGCAGGAGGTCGCGCTCGACGAGCTTGCGCTTCCTGCGGGCGGCCTCGCGGAGGCAGCCGGTGGCCAGGCGGTCGAGGTCGCGCATGCCGCCGGAGGCGGCCTCGTGGAGGAGCGCGACGGCGTCGTGGGTGAAGACGTCGCGGTCGCAGCCGGCGCGCTTCATCCGGTAGCGCAGGTACTCTGCGGTGTCCTCGGGGGAGAGCGGGTCGATGTGGAGCCGCCAGTGGATGCGGGAGTGGAGCGAGCGGTACCGGCGGAGCTGGAGTTGGTCGTTGAGCTCCGGGAGGCCGACCAGGATGAGCGACAGGAGCGCCTTCGAGTCCCACTCGTAGTTGAGCAGGATGTGGAGGTGGCCGAGCATCTCCGGGTGGAGCAGGTGGGCCTCGTCGACGAGGAAGACGGGGTGGACGCGTTCGCCGCCGAGTTCCTGCACGTGATTGGTGACGGTGAAGAAGACGGCGGCGGCGGTGGCCTTGGGCGAGAGGCCGAGGGCGAGGCAGAGCTGGCGGTAGAAGTCGCGGCGGCCGAGGGTGGCGTTGTGGCAGTAGGTGAGCCGGAAGCCGGACTCGGGGAGGCGCTTGCGGACGGCGCGCAGGACGCAGGTCTTGCCGACTCCGGGGTCGCCGGTGAGGAGCACGGAGGCGTGCTCGGAGACGGCCTCGCAGATGTCCTCGACGACGCCGGTCTTGGAGGACGGGAGCCAGAGGTCGGAGTCGGCGATCTCCTTGGAGAACGGGGCGGCCTTGAGGGCGAAGGCGCCGAGGTAGCCGTCGCTCATCGGGAGCCCTCCCCGTCGGCGCGGCGGCCGGTGGCGCGGGCGAGGAGCGCACCGGCGGGGTCGAACGGCGTGCCGGCCGACCTGGGCGGCGCTCCGGGCCGGCGAGGCGGGCGCTTGCGGTGGGCGTTGGCCTTGGGATCGACCGGGTGGAGCGGGAAGGTCTGGCCGTCGTGCTCGACCCACGCCTCGCCGCCGATGAGGGAGCGACCGACGGTGACGACGCGGCCGGCGAGGTAGCCCTGGTCGAGCTCGTAGTCCTGGCCGTCCCACGAGACGGTGGTGTCGGCGCGGACGCGGCGACGCTCCCGGACGGTGAGGGCGGCGCGGAGCGCGGCCTCGTCGAGGGAGTCGGCCGGGCGCGGGGTGGCCTTGAAGACGGCGCTCGGGGCGCGCCCCATGAGCGAGGAGTGCGGGGCGACCTGGTAGTGCACATCGAGGAAGGCGAGGAGCCGGACCTCGACGTCGTGGAGCGAGGTGAGCGCGCCGAGGTGGTCGAGGCAGCCCTCTCGCAGCGTCCTCCAGAAGCGCTCCATCTTGCCGCGGGCCGGGGCGTCGTAGGGCCTGGCGTGCAGGAGCGAGATGCCGAGACGGGCGCAGGCGGTTCGGAGGACCTCGCCGATGTAGGTCGCGCCGTTGTCGAGGTAGAGGACGTCGGGTGGCCCGTGCTTGCGGAGCGCCCGGACCAGGATCTCGAGCATGTCGGTCTCGCGCTCGGAGTGGCGCGCCTCGATGGCGACGATGAAGCGGCTGGCGTCGTCGAGCAGGGCGTGGATCCGCAGCGGCCTGCTCTTGCCGTCGATGGTGAGCGCCGGCCCGTGGCAGACGTCGGCGTGCCAGAGGGCGCCCGGGCTGGACGCCTCCCAGCGGAGCCGCGTCTTCTGGCCGCCGCCCTCGCGCATCGGCACGCGGTCGAGGCCGTGCTCGACGTAGAGCCGGCGCACCGTGGCCGGCGAGACGGCGTCCTTGGCCAGACGGCCGTCGGCGACCAGGGTGCGCAGGATGAGCGGGACCGAGGCCGAGCGGTGCTCCTGGCGGATGTCGAGGAGGAGCTGGCGCAGCTCGGGGGTGAGCTCCTGGGCGTGGCCGCGGTCGCTGCGCGGCGCGGGCCGGAGGGCGGCCAGGCCGCCCTTGCGGAAGGCGTAGAACCAGCGCTCCAGCGTGGTGACCGAGAAGCTCTTGGTGGTGTCGGCGCCGGGCGGGCGGTAGCGCTCCCTGGCGAGCGCGTGGAAGGCGGCGCGCAGCTCACCGTGGTCGAGCTCCCGGGTGGTGAGCGCGCCGACGATGCCGCTGCGGAAGATGGCCACCTCCTCGGCGTGGTCCTTGGGGGAGAGCGTCGTGGTCTTGGGCAGCGGCAGCTGCGCCTGGGCGGACTCGTCCATGTCTGGCTCCTCGGGGCGCCCCGCCGGGATGGGGGTGGCGTGACGGAGAGCCATGCCCGGCGGCCGGTCGGGCGCGGAGGGATCCCGGGTGGTGGGATCACCTGCGCCCGCGCCACCGCGGTGATGGACGTCGCGCTACATGCTCGCCCCGAGGAACGCCGCCGACTCGAGCGGCAGCCCCGATCCCGGCGCGCAGGCGGCCAGCGTCGCCGCCGCCCGGGCCGCCACCTGGCGCAGCCGGGCCCCGGCCGGCAGCGCCCGGACCACCGGGAAGAGCCGGCCGGCCCGGATCGCCTTGGACCATCGGCGCAGCGAGGCCCAACCCGCAGCCGCGGTGGCGCCCACCACGGCGTGGGGGCTCACCAGGCGGCGGACCTGTCGCGCCGGCCGCCCGCCGCAGCCCCAGAGCGCCAGGGCGAGCGCGATGGCGCCGGCGGCGTAT
>JAJXSQ010000293.1 GCA_021784495.1 Myxococcales bacterium
CGCGCGGCGGTCCGCGAGAGGCCGAAGACGGCCGCCGGCTCGCGCGGGCGCCAGTCCCGGAGGGCGCGGAGCGCCCGCTCGAGGAGCGTCCCCGCCTCGCCCGCCGGGGCCGCGGCGGCGAGCTGCTGCGCGAGCGCCTGGCGCGGCCCCTCGTCGGCGACCCCCGCGGCGAGCAGCCCCGGCGTGGCGAGGAGCTCCCGGAGCGGCGCCACCCGGTCGACCTGTCCCAGCCCCTCGGCGCGGAGCACCGCCGCCGCGATCCCGGCGCGGAGGTGGCCCAGCGCGACCGCCAGCTCGGCCCGCCCGGCGAGCGCGCCGTCGGCGCCGAGGAGCGTCCCGAGCTCCGCCGCGAGCGCGGGGTGGGGTCCGCGGCCCGCCGCGCGGGCGACCAGCTCGTCGAGGCCGGGGACCCCGGCGGTCAGCTCGCAGCCGTAGATGGCCGAGCCGCCGGCCCCGGCGGCGCCCCGGCCCGGGAGGAGCAGGGCGGGGGAGAGGAGCGCCTCGGTCCGGAGCCGGAGCGGGTCCGACTCGGCCCGGCCGGCCGCCCGGAAGGCGCGGTCGAGGCCGGTGCGGCCGGAGATCCAGAGGCCGGTCATCGCCGCGGTCTGCAGGTGGCGGGAGAGCGGACCGGCGGGCAGGACCTCCCGCACCTCCGCCTCGGCGGCGGCCATGCCGGCGGCGAGCCCCGCGGCCACGATCACCGGGGTCTCCTCCCCGCGGGCGCCGTCCATCTCCTCGAGCGCCCGCCGGAGGAGCTCGATCCAGAGGGCGACCAGGGAGCGCCCCTTGCCGCCCTTCCCGAGCCAGGCGGCGACGAGGCCGCCGGGGAGCGCCGGGTGGGCGGCCGAGGCGAGCCGGGCGGCCGCGCGCAGATCGGGGCCGCCGTGGCCCGGCTCGAGCGTCGGCGAGGCCGGCGGGAGGTGGGCGCACTCCTCGCGCAGGAGCAGCCGGTCGACCTCGTCGGCCGGCAGCAGGCGCCGGTGGTGGGTGGCGAGGAGGAGCGCGAGCTGCGCGGCGGCGCCGCCGACGATCGCCCGCGCGTCGGGGTGGAGCTGGACCGGCACCGAGACGTCGGCGAGCGAGGTCCCGAGCGAGAAGCGGAGCCGCGCCGGGTCGAGGCGCAGGAACGCCTGCGGGTCGGCCTGCGCGGCCGCCAGGATCTCGAGCCGTCGTGCGGCGACGTGGCTGGGCACGCGTGCCGCTCTTACCCCACGGGCGCCGGGCCCACAATCCTCCGGGGCCGGGACAGGGCGCCGCCCGGTCGGTCGGTCCGTCTCTGTCGGTGGCCGCCGCCCACCTGCTAGGGTCAGCCCCCGATGGACGATCCCGGCTCGCCGCCGCGCGCTCGACGGCTCGCAGATCTGCTCCCCGTCCGGCTCGCCGCCTTCGGCCTGCTCTACTTCGCCTTCTGCCGGCTCGGGGACGAGATCACCTCGGCCCAGAGCGACCTCTCGACGCTCTGGCCGGCGAGCGGCTTCCTGCTCGCGGTCCTCCTCCTCGCGCCCGTCGCGGAGTGGCCCTGGTTCGGCGCGGCGGTGATCGCGAGCGAGCTGCTCGCCGGGGCCGCCTTTCACCGGCGGGCCAGCCTGGCGCTCGCCTTCGCCGCGGCCGATCTCGCCGAGGCGGCGGTCGCCGCCTGGCTGGTCCGCCGCATCGCCGGCGCCCGCGCCTTCGCCCGGCGGCCGAGCCGCGATCTCATGCTCCTCATCGCCCTCGGCGCGGTGGTCGGGCCGGCGCTCGGGGCGGCCATCGGCACCGCCGCCGCGCAGGCGCTCCACCCGCGCCCCGACCTCGTCGCCGCCTGGCTCGAGTGGCTGAGCGGCGACGCCCTCGGCGTGCTGGTGGTCACCCCCGCGCTGCTCGCCTGGGCGCCGGGGGTCGCCCCCCGGCGGCCCTGGACGCGCCGCCGGGCCGGCGAGGTCGTCCTCCTCGCGCTGGCCAGCGTCGGCGCCGCGCTGGTCCTCTTCGGGGGCACCCCGCGGGTCCGGGTGGAGTACGGCTACCTCCTCCTCCCCCTCCTCGGCTGGGCCGCCTTCCGCTTCGGCCTCCGCGGCACGGCGCTCCTCGGCGCGGCCCTCACCTTCCTCGCCGCCACCGCCAGCGCCCGCGCCGGGGGGCTGGCGGGGCGGCCCGACGCCCTCGCCGGGCTCCACCTCGAGGTCCAGGCCCTGATGGCGGTGAGCGTCACCGCCGCCCTCCTCCTCGCCGCGATCAACGAGGAGCGCGACGAGGCGAGCGCCGGCCTCCGCGAGAGCGAGGCGCGCTTCGCGGCCTTCCTCGAGGAGAGCCCGGCCGCCCTCTTCCTCAAGGACGCCGCCGGGCGGCTGGTGATCGCCGGCCGGGCGCTCGCCGACCTCCACCACCTCCCCGCCGGGCGGCTCGCCGGGGTGGGCGCCGCCGAGCTGCTCCTCCCCGAGGTGGCGGCGCAGGTCGCGGCCGAGGAGCGGCGGGTCCTGGAGACCGGCGCGCCCGTCCGCTCCGACGTCCACGTCGCCGGGCGGACGTTCCTCGCCGTGAAGTTCCGCGTCCCGCGCGAGGGGCGGGCGCCGCTCCTCGGCGGGGTCGGGGTGGACGTCACCGAGCAGCGGAGCGTCGAGCGGGCGCTCCGGCTCGCCCAGGTGGCGCTCGACCGGACCTACTCCGCGGTCCTGATCGTCGGCCGGGAGGGGCGGGTCGCCTACGCCAACCAGGCCGCGGCGCGCCTCCTCGCCCGCCCCCCCGAGGCGCTCGCCGGGCTGCCCCTCTGGGAGCTCGACGCCGCCTTCGACCAGGCCGGGTGGGAGGGGCGCTGGCAGGAGCTCCGCGCGCAGGGGACGCTCGTCGGGGAGGGGTGGCTGCTCCGGCCGGGCGGTGAGCGGCTGGAGGGCGAGAGCTCGCTGGCGCTGGTCACGGTCGAGGGGGTGGAGCACGGCGTCTACGCCGCCCGCGACCTGTCGGATCGGCGGCGGGCGGAGTCGGCGCAGCGGCTGGCGAGCGTCGGGACCCTCGCGGCCGGGATGGCCCACGAGATCAACAACCCGCTCACCTTCGTCGCCGCCAACCTCGCCTTCGCCCTCGACGCGCTCGGGGCGCTCCGCGGCCAGGGGCGGATCGACGAGGCGCTGCGGGCGCTCGAGGACGCCGAGGAGGGGACGCGGCGGGTCGCCGGGGTGGTGCGCGACCTCCGCGCGGTGTCGCGGACGGCCCCCGAGGATCGCCACCCGGTCGACCTGTGGGCCGAGATCGAGATGGCCATCAAGCTGGCCCACCACGAGCTCCGCCACCGCGCCCGGCTCGTCCGGCGGCTCGACCCGGTGCCCGCGGTGGAGGCGGTCGAGTTCCAGCTCGGCCAGGTGGTGGTGAACCTGCTCGTGAACGCCGCCCACGCCATCCCCGAGGGGGCCGCCGACCGGAACGAGGTGCGGGTGTCGAGCCGGACCGCCGCCGACGGCGCCGCGATCGTCGAGGTGAGCGACACCGGCGCCGGGATCCCCCCCGAGGTCCGGGCCCGGATCTTCGAGCCCTTCTTCACCACCAAGCCGGTGGGGCGGGGGACCGGGCTCGGGCTCTCGGTCTGCCACGGGATCGTGACCGGCCTCGGCGGGCGGATCGAGGTCGAGAGCGAGGTGGGGGTGGGCTCGACCTTCCGCCTGGTCCTGCCGGCGGCCGGCCCGGCCGCGGCGCCGGAGCAGCGGGCGCGGACCCCCGCCCCCCCCGCCGCCCGCGCCCGGATCCTGGTGGTGGACGACGAGCCGCTG
>JAJXSQ010000294.1 GCA_021784495.1 Myxococcales bacterium
CCGGTGGGTCCGCGCCGCCGAGCTCGATCAGTACGAGTTCCCGCCGGCCGACGAGAAGTCGATCGCCTCGCTGCTCGGGCTCTAGAGCTCGCCCCCGACGCGCCCCTTCCGGGTCGTGCCGCCAGGGAATAGTTCCGGCTCCCCCCCGGTCTTAGACTCGCCACGCATCTTCGACCCCGTTCCCCGAGGGAGAGCCATGCGCCGTCTCGTCCTGAGCTTCGTCACCGCCTCGCTCGCCATCGCGCTGGTGGTCGCCTGCACCGGAAGGGATCGGGCCGGCGCGCAGCCGCTCTCGAGCGCGCCGCTCTACCGGGAGGCGGTCGCGACCGCCGCGGCCGCCGGCCAGCCGGTCCCGGGGCTCACCTCCCTGGCGCCGCTCATCGCGCGTCTCAAGCCGGCGGTGGTGAACATCTCGACCACCACCGTGATCAAGGACCCCCACGCGCGCCTGCGGGGGCACGGGGGCATGGGCGAGGAGCCGTTCGAGCGCTTCTTCGGGATGCCCTTGCCCGACGAGTCCCCCGAGCGCCGCGGCCAGAGCCTCGGATCGGGCTTCCTCCTGAACGCCGAGGGGTACATCCTCACCAACAACCACGTGGTGAAGGACGCCACCGACATCCGCGTCCGGCTCTCCGACAACACCGAGTACGCCGCGAAGGTGATCGGCAAGGACCCCGTCACCGACGTGGCGCTCATCAAGCTGACCAGCCCGCCCCGGTCGCTCCCGACGGTCGTCCTCGGCGACTCGGACGCGCTCGAGCAGGGCGACTTCGTCCTCGCGCTCGGCTCCCCGTTCGGCCTCCGCGACACCGCGACCTTCGGCATCGTCTCGGCGAAGCACCGCGTCGGCGTCAACCCCGGCGGCACCTACGACGACTTCATCCAGACCGACGCGGCGATCAACCCGGGCAACTCCGGCGGTCCCCTCTTCAACCTGCGCGGCGAGGTGATCGGCATCAACACCGCCATCGTCTCCCCGCAGATCGGCCAGGGGATCGGGTTCGCCGTCCCCATCGACCTCGCCAAGTCGCTCCTCCCGCAGCTCCGCAGCCGGGGGAAGGTCGTCCGGGGATACGTCGGCGTCGCGGTCTCGGATCTCAGCCCGGAGCTGGCGAAGGGGCTCGGCCTCTCGGCGGGGCTGAAGGGCGCCCTCGTCCAGCAGGTGGTCGACGGCACCCCGGCCCGCGCGGCAGGGCTCGAGCCCGGGGACGTGATCACCGGCCTCGACGGGAAGGCCGTCGAGACCTCGAGCGCGCTCACCCGCGGGGTCGCCCTCGTCCCCCCGGGCGAGAAGCTCACCCTCACCATCCTCCGGGGGGGCGCGGAGCGGAAGGTGACGCTGGCCGTCGCGCAGCGCCCCGACGACGAGGCGCTGGTCGGGAAGGCCGGCGCCGAGGACCGCGCCGGCGAGGAGACCGGCAAGAGCCCCAAGCTCGGCGTGAAGCTCCAGGCGCTGACTCCCGAGATCGCGCGGCAGCTCGGCGTGAAGGGGGACGAGGGCGTGGTGGTCGCCGCGGTGATCGATGGCGGGCCGGCAGAGCAGGCCGGCCTCCGGCAGGGCGACGTGCTCGTGGAGGTGAACCGCCGGAAGGTCGCCCATCCGGCCGAGGTGGCCGCCGCCATCGGCAAGCTGAAGGACGGCGACATCGCGCTCCTGCGGGTCCGGCGCGGGGACGCCGCGCTCTTCGTGGCGGTGCCGGTCGGCGGCGTCCAGTGACGAGCGGTCCACGGGGCGGGTCGGAGTTTTGACTACATCGACCCACTCGCATAGCGTCCCGTCATCGACGGGAGGCACCATGCGGTGGCGCAGGGACGCGGCGGGGGAGCGACGGGCGGGAGAGCGGCGCCGGGTCGCGCGCCTCGACAAGGTCTTCCCGGTCTGGCTGGTCGGGGAGGACGGCGAGTCTCACGGGGTCGCGCGGAACATCTCCCCGGGAGGGATGTTCGTCGAGACGCCCGTCCTCCAGCCGATCGGCTCCCGGGTGAAGGTGACCTTCTCCGCCGGCGGCGCCGAGATGAACGCGCTCGGCGAGGTCCGCTACGTCTGCCACCTCACCGGGCGGCCGGAGGTCGGGGGGAGGGGACCCATCTCGGTCACCGGCATCGGCATCCGGTTCCTCGGCTTCGAGGATCTGGCGCCCGGCGCGGCGGCCCCCGCCCCCTCCATCCACTGAGCGCGAGGGGCCCACCGGCCCGATCGAGCCCCTCCGCGTGGCGCACCGCCTCCGTCCGTGATAGCGGGGAGGCCGATGCTCGCGATCGAGACGCACGGCCTCACCCGGTTCTTCGGCGAGCGGGCGGCCGTCGCCGACCTCGCGCTCGAGGTGCCGGAGGGGTCCTTCTACGGCTTCCTGGGCCCGAACGGCGCCGGCAAGAGCACCACCATGCGGCTCCTGGCCGGGCTGCTCGCCCCGTCCGCCGGCGGGGGCACGGTGCTCGGCCACGACCTCGCCGAGAACTCCCACGAGGTCCGACGGCTGATCGGCGTGGTCCCCGACGGCCTCGCGCTCTTCGAGCGGCTCTCCGGCGCGGAGCAGCTCCGGCTCCACGGGCAGCTCTACGGCCTGCCCCGGCGCGTGGCGGGCGGCCGCGCGGAGGAGCTCCTCGCCGCGCTCGGCCTGGCCGGCGACGCAGACCGGCTGGTCGGCGAGTACAGCCACGGCATGCGCAAGCGGCTCGCGCTCGGCTGCGCCCTCATCCACGGCCCCCGGCTCCTGTTCCTCGACGAGCCGTTCGAGGGGATCGACGCGCTCGCCGTCACCGGCGTCCGGCGGCTGCTGCGCGAGCTCGTCGACCAGGACCGGCTGACCATCTTCCTCACCAGCCACGTGCTCGAGGTCGTGGAGCGGCTGGTGACCCACGTCGGGGTGATCCAGGGGGGGCGGCTGGTGGCGCAGGGGGCGCTGGCCGCCGTCCGGGGGAGCGGGACCCTGGAGCAGTTCTTCCTGCGGACGCTCGGCGAGGGAGAGGAGCGCGGCGCGCCGCGCCTCTCCTGGACCGGATCGCGACCGGCGGGCGGATGAGCGCCGCCTCCCGCCTCCGCGACTCGCCGCTGGCGGCCTTCGTCGAGCTCCGCGCGCGGCTCGCCTGGCGCCGCCTCCGCGGCCGGGGGGGCGTGGCCGAGCTGGTGGCCCGGGGCGTCGCCTTCGCGGTCGTCCTCCCGGCGGGCCTGCTCTTCGCCGCCCTGGTCGGCGCCGCCACCTGGCGCGCGGCGCGGCAGGTCCGGGGGATCGAGATCGAGATCGGCGTGACCGCGATCTTCTTCGGGATCTGGCAGGCCTGGACCGCGACCGCGCTGGTCCTGCAGGAGCGCGAGGCGATCGACCTGCGCCGCTACCTCGTCTACCCGCTGCGCCCGGCGCGCGTCTACGCCTACGGCCTCGCCGCCTCGGTCCTCGGCGATCCGTTCTCCACCTTCTGGCTCCTCATGCTCTCCGGCGCCTTCGTCGGCGCGGCGGCGGGGCGACCCGGGCCCTGGCTCCTGGCGCTCGGGGTCGTCCTCGTCCTCTTCGCGGCGGCGACGGCGAGCTACGCCGTCCTGCTCGAGGAGCTCGCCGCGCGGCTGCTGCGCCGGCGCCGGCTCCGACCGATCCTGGCCGCCGCCGCGTACCTGGGGCTCGCCGCGGGGCTGGCGGCCGCGGCGACGATCGCCTCGGCCGACCGGCTGGCCGCCCTCCGGCGGATCTGGGCCACCCTGCGCCTGCTGCGGTGGGGGGCCTGGCCCG
>JAJXSQ010000009.1 GCA_021784495.1 Myxococcales bacterium
CGCGTTGCGCGCCGCCAGGCGCGCCAGCTCCACCGCCCGGAGCAGCGCGCCGGAGCCGCCGAGGATCTGCTCGAAGCCGTACCGGACCGGCGCGGGCGCCGGCGCGCGGGGGCCGGCCGCGTGCCGCGCCCGGTTGGGGGCGAGGTCGGCCGCCGGCACGGCGCGCAGCATGGCGCCGATGGGGCAGCCCTCGTGCAGGACCGGGATGGCCACCACCCGCTGGTCCCGCCAGGCGTGGACCGTCTCCCCCTCCCCCGGCGACGCCCCGCCGAGCAGGGCGTCCTCGACCGTCCGGCGGAGGTCCGGAGGGAGCCGCCCGGACTCGAGGCCGATCCGGGAGGAGGCGGGGCCGTTGGCCGCCAGGATCCGGCCGCCGGTGTCGATCGCCACCAGGGCGTCGCCGCTCGCCCGGGCGGCCTGGAAGGAGAAGCGGATCACCTCGTCGCGGACCGACTGGGCGGCGCGGAGCCGCTCCTCGACGGTCCGGGCGATGGCCCGGGCGGCGACGATCACCTGCGGGCCGTGCGCCTCCCAGGGGCCGGTGATGTCCACCAGGCCGACCGGGACGTCGCCGCCCGGCGCGAAGATCGGCGCGCCGGCGCAGGTCCAGCGCTGCCAGGCCTCCACGAAGTGCTCGGAGGCGAAGACCTCGAGCGGCTTCCCCTCGCGGATGGCGGTCCCCGGGCCGTTGGTCCCGACCGACTCCTCGGCCCAGTTCGCGCCCGGGGCGAAGTTGATCTCGGCGACGCCGTCGAGGACCCGCGGGTGGCCGAGCGCGGCGAGCATCCAGCCGGCGGCGTCGAAGTAGGTGAGGACGTGCTCGACCGCGCCGAGGCGGCGCGCGAAGTCCTCGAGGATCGGCGCCGCCAGCCGGTAGATCGGATCGCGCCGGCGCCGCTCGTCCAGCTCCTCCGCGCGCAGCGCCCGGGGCGCCCGCCGCTGGGTCGGATCGACGCCGAACGACTCGCGGGCCCGGCGCCAGGAGCGGGCGATCTCGGCGGGCAGCCCCTCCGGCTCGACCCCGTCCTCGACGAAGCGGAGCCAGGCCCGATCGACGAACCGGCGCCGCTCGAGCGGCGCGGTGAGCGGCGGGATGAGGCTGGCAGGTGGGGACATCGTCCCTCGCTGGCCCCCCTCCTCTCGGACGGAGGCGCACTCTACCGAAAAACCCTACCACCCAGATTGTCGCAGGCGCCCCCCCCTTTAGGTTCGCCCCGCCTGCACGCTCCGGAGGCGGCGAGCTGGATCCGGAGCGCGCTCCGCGCCGACCCGACCCACGTGATGACGGGCGCTTGGCGCCGGGCACGCCCCTCGCAATCGGCAGGTCCGCATGGCGAAGATCATCTTCTACGAGAAGCCCGGCTGCAGCGGAAACGAGCGTCAGAAGGCCCTCCTCGCGCGCGCCGGCCACCAGCTCGAGGTGCGCGACCTGCTCTCGCACACCTGGACCGAGGCGGAGCTCGGCGCCTTCCTCGGCGATCTCCCGGTCGAGGACTGGTTCGACCGGACCGCCCCGCGGGTGAAGGCGGGGGAGGTCCGCCCCGCCGGGCTCCCGCGCGGCGAGGCGATGCGGCTCCTCCTCGCCGAGCCGGCCCTGATCCGGCGGCCGCTCCTGCAGGTCGGTGAGCGGCGCGAGGTCGGCTTCCTCGCGGCGGTGGTGGACGCCTGGATCGGCCTCGAGCCGGCGATCCCGAGCGGCTGCAGCCTCGACGGGTGCTCGAGCGCCGGCGGCGCCCTCTGCGCGACGGGGTGCGAGGAGCCTCCGGTGGCGATCGGCCGGGCCGGCGCTCGGACGTGCTAGCGCTCCGGCTTCGCCGCGACCGGCTCGGCGGTGGTCGCCGCCGTGGCCCAGTCCGCGGCCCTGATCTCCTGGCTCATCCGGTCGTTGGCGCGGGCCCGCGCGCGGAACCAGACGAGGATGGCGGCGGTCGCGACGAACGACGCCCCGATCCAGATCGCGGCGATGCGTCCGACCACCCCCAGGAGATCGAGGAGCTGCTCGCCGACACCCCCGGCACCCACCTCACCGGCGCGCGCGGTGCCCAGCACCAGGGCGAGGAGGAGGATCGAGAGCGCCGGGAGCGCGAGCCGGGAGCGGTCCTCGTCCACGGCGACCGCCGCGAACGAACGAGGATTGCCATGGTGCGATGGATCGACCGCGAGCATCGCCTGCCTCATGGTGTGACCTCACGCCCCCGATTTTTTGATGATACTCGCCTCGCCCCGGGAGTGACAAACAAGTGAAGCGAGATCCACGCCAGGACGAACAGGCCTGGATCCAGCCACCTACATGTCCCTCCTTCAGACCCTGGGTCACCCGTACCTGGCCATATCCCACACACCCCGTGCGGGACCGAGATCCGGCGAGCGGCCCCAACCCGTGCTCGGCCGTCCTGCAGGAGAAAACAAGGAGGAGCCCGGCCACGTTCCGCGGTCGCCCGCGGCCCGCGCGCCGCCACGGCCGGCACCGATCAGGGCCTCCCTGGATGGGGAAGGGGGCGGGGATCGCCAGCGCCCGCGGCGGCGGGTACCATCGGCGCCATGTGGGACCTCGAGCCGCGCACGGCGCTGGAGCGAGCCGTGGCCGGCCTCGCCCTCCTCACCGCGGTCGCCGGGGCGGTCCGGCTCGAGGAGATCGGCGAGCTGCTCCGCCGCGAGGAGGCGCGCGCCTGGTGGGCCGGCAACGGGCGCGACGTCATCAACGCCCTCGCCCTCCTCGCCATCGCCGCGGCGCTGGTGCTGCGCGGCTTCCCGCCGCCGGCGGCCCTCGCGGCGAGCGGGCTGCTGACGCTCGCGCTCACCGGGGTCTCCACGCTGGAGGGGCGCCTCCCGGCGCAGGCCCACCCGCGGGCGACCGCCCTCGGGATCGGGCTCCTCCTCGCGCTGCCGCTCGTCGCCTGGCCGGGCGGGATCTCGTCCGGCCTCGGCGCCGTGGCGGCGGCCCTCTTCGCCGACCGCTAGAGGCGCGGCCGGTCAGCCGTGGAGCAGGGTCTCCCCCTCCCCGGCGGTGAGCTCCCGGTGCTCGTCGTCGGTGAAGACGCGGGAGCGGGTGAGGAAGCGGATCCCCTCCCCGCTCTCGAGCGAGAACTGGCCGCCGCGCCCGGGGACGACGTCGATGATCAGCTGGGTGTGGCGCCAGTACGCGAACTGGGCCGCGCTCATGTAGAACGGGCAGCCGCCGATCTCGCCGAGGAGCCGGTCCGAGTCGCCGACGAGGAGATCGCCGCGGCCGTAGCACATCGGCGCGCTGCCGTCGCAGCAGCCGCCGGACTGGTGGAACATCAGCTCGCCGTGGCGCGCCTTGAGCTTCTCGACGAGCGCGAGGGCGGCCTCGGTGGCGACGACGCGGGGGGGAGGAGCCATGCGACCTCCGGAGGCGGGGGCGGCGCCGCCCCCCGGCGAGGCGCCGGGGGACGGGCCGACGCCGCGGCGCCCTAGAAGAAGCCGAGCGCCTTCGGCGAGTAGCTCACCAGCAGGTTCTTGGTCTGCTGGTAGTGATCGAGCATCATCTTGTGGGTCTCGCGCCCGATCCCCGACTGCTTGTAACCGCCGAAGGCGGCGTGCGCCGGGTAGAGGTGGTAGCAGTTGGTCCAGACCCGCCCCGCCTTGATCCCGCGCCCCATCCGGTAGGCCGTGTTGCCGTCGCGGGTCCAGACGCCGGAGCCGAGGCCGTAGAGGGTGTCGTTGGCGATCGCCAGCGCGTCCGCCTCGTCCTTGAAGGTGGTGACCGCGAGGACCGGGCCGAAGATCTCCTCCTGGAAGAGCCGCATCTTGTTCTTCCCCTCGAAGACCGTCGGCTTCACGTAGTAGCCGCCCGCCAGGTCGCCGGCGAGGACGTTCCGGCCGCCGCCGGCCCGGAGCTTCGCCCCCTCCTGCTTGCCGATGTCGATGTAGGAGAGGATCTTCTCCAGCTGCTCGGTCGAGGCCTGGGCGCCGATCATGGTGTCGGTGTCGAGCGGGTTGCCCTGCTTCACCTTGGCGACCCGGGCCAGCGCCCGCTCCATGAACCGGTCGTAGATCGACTCCTGGACGAGCGCGCGCGACGGGCAGGTGCAGACCTCGCCCTGGTTCAGCGCGAACATGGTGAAGCCCTCGAGCGCCTTGTCGAAGAACTCGTCGTCCTTCGCCATCACGTCCTCGAAGAAGACGTTCGGCGACTTCCCGCCGAGCTCGAGGGTCACCGGGATCAGGTTCTGCGAGGCGTACTGCATGATGAGCCGGCCGGTCGTCGTCTCGCCGGTGAAGGCGATCTTGGCGATGCGGCTCGAGGAGGCGAGCGGCTTGCCGGCCTCGAGGCCGAAGCCGTTCACCACGTTCAGCACCCCGGGGGGCAGCAGGTCGCCGATCAGCTCCATCAGCACCAGGATCGACGTCGGGGTCTGCTCGGCCGGCTTCAGCACCACGCAGTTCCCGGCCGCCAGCGCCGGCGCCAGCTTCCAGACGGCCATGAGGATCGGGAAGTTCCAGGGGATGATCTGGCCGACGACGCCGAGCGGCTCGTGGAAGTGGTAGGCGATCGTGGTGTCGTCGATCTCGGCGACCGACCCCTCCTGGGCGCGGATCACGCCGCCGAAGTAGCGGAAGTGGTCGATCGCCAGCGGGATGTCGGCGGCGAGCGTCTCCCGCACCGGCTTCCCGTTGTCCCAGGTCTCGGCGACCGCGATGAGCTCCAGGTTCTGCTCCATCCGGTCGGCGATCTTGTTGAGCAGGATCCCCCGCTGGGCGTACGAGGTCCGCCCCCAGGCCTCCTTGGCGGCGTGGGCGGCGTCGAGCGCGCGCTCGACGTCGGCGGCGTCCGAGCGCGGCACCTCGCAGAAGGCCTTGCCGGTCACCGGCGAGACGTTCTCGAAGTACTGCCCCTTCACCGGCTCGACCCACTTGCCGCCGATGTAGTTCTGGTACCGCTTCTTGAAGGTCACCTTGCTGCCGGGCTGGCCTGGGGCTGCGTAGATCATGTGCTCTCCGGTGGGGGCGCCGAGGGGCGGCGCGGTGGTGCCCGCCGAGCAGAGCAAGGGGCGCACCAGCGCCGCGCGACCGCGCAACCGCCCGGGAACCGGCGGGAGCGGGGCGCCGGCGTCGCGGGGGAGTGACAGGCTCCCCCGTGACATGTCACGGGGCGCGCCGGTGACAGCGTGACACCCCGGACAGGGCCCGCGCGCCCGCGCTCACCCGAGGAAGTCGAGGAGCGCCGCCAGGAAGCGATCCGGCGCCTCGAGGTGCGGCGCGTGGCCGACCCCCTCCAGCTCGACCAGCCGCGCGCCGGGGATGGCCGCGGCCGCACGCTTCCCGAGGACCGGGTAGTCGCCGAGCCGGGCCGCGACCTCCTTCGAGACCAGCCCCTTCCCGACCGCGGTCCGGTCGGCGAGGCCGACCACGAGGAGCGTCGGGACGGCGAGCCGGGGCAGATCCTGGACCACCGGCTGGGTGTAGATCATGTCGTAGGTGAGCGCCGACGCGCGCGCCACCACGGCCCGCTCCGGGCCGAGCAGCTGCCGCCAGATCAGCCTCGGCCAGCGGTCGAGCGCCGCCGCCCCGCTCCCCCCGTAGGCCCGGTAGAACCGGAGGAGCGCGTCGCCGGTGAGGCCGAGCTGGAGCCGCTCCCACTCGTCGACGGTGAGGAAGGGCACGTCGCGCCGGTAGTCCTCGAGGCCGATGGGATCCTCGAGCACCAGCCGCTCGACCCGCTCCGGGAACATGAGCGCGAACCGGACGGCCAGCATCCCTCCCATCGAGTGGCCGACCACCGCCACCCGGCCGACCCCGAGATCGTCGAGGATGGCGCGGGTGTTGCGCGCGAGCAGCTCGAACGAGTAGTGGACGTCCGGCTTCGACGAGCGCCCGAAGCCGAGCTGGTCCGGGACGACCACCCGGAAGCCGCGCGCGGCGAGCGCACGCGCCACGCCGGCCCAGGCGTCCCCCCAGAAGTTCTTCCCGTGGAGGAGGAGGACGGTCCGGCCGTTCGCGGGCCCGGTCGGCGCCACGTCGGCGTAGGCCAGCCGGACCTCGCGCCCCTCGATCGTCGCCGCGAGCCAGCGGGTCGGGAGCTCGGGAGGGAGCCCCTCGAGACAGGGGCCGAGCGGCGCCTCGCCGGCGGCGTCGCCGGAGCCGGCCCCCCGCAGGGCGGGACGGTCCGGGGCGGCCGGCGGCGGTCGATCCAGGGCGCGCGGAGCGAGGGGGACGAGGGCGAGGAGCAGGGCGATCGACGGTCGGCGCGGCATGCTGGGGACCTCCCGCGGCGGCGGAGCGCCGGCGGGCGAAGGCTACCCCGTCGGCGCCCCGCCGGACACGCGCCCCATCTGGGCCTCGCTGGACCGCTCGCCACGTCGCCAGGTCCCCTTCAGGATTCTGCGCCGAGGTGCACATGGCCTTCACCCGCGAGCAGCGCCACGTCGTCGTCGCGAGCTTCCTCGGCTGGACGCTCGACGCCTTCGACTTCTTCCTGATGGTCTTCATGCTGAAGGACATCGCCCGCGACTTCGGGACCGAGGTCACCCGGGTGACGCTCGCCATCCTGCTGACCCTGGCGCTCCGGCCGATCGGGGCGCTCCTCTTCGGCCGGATCGCCGATCGCTTCGGGCGCCGGCCGACGCTCATGGTGAACGTCCTCCTCTACTCGGCGCTCGAGTTCGCCTCCGGGTTCGCCCCGGGGCTCTGGTCCCTCCTCGCCATCCGCGCCCTCTTCGGCGTCGCCATGGGCGGCGAGTGGGGCGTCGGCTCGGCGCTGGCGATGGAGTCGATCCCGGTCCGCTCCCGCGGGCTGATCTCCGGCCTCCTCCAGGCCGGCTACCCGACCGGCTACCTGCTCGCCTCGGCGGTCTTCGGGCTCCTCTACGATCGGATCGGCTGGCGCGGGATGTTCATGGTGGGGATCGCCCCCGCGCTCCTGGTCCTGTACATCCGGCGCAACGTGCCGGAGTCGCCGGCCTGGGGCGCCGCCCGGACCGCGGAGCGCACCGGCCTGACCCGCTCGATCCGGCGCGAGTGGAAGCTCGCCCTCTACACCGTCGTCCTCATGACCTGCTTCAACTCCTTCAGCCACGGCACCCAGGATCTCTACCCGACCTTCCTGCTGGTGCAGCGCGGCTTCTCCACCCACACCGTGAGCCTCATCGCCATCACCTACAACGTCGGCGCGATCCTCGGCGGCCTGGCCTTCGGGGCCTTCTCCGAGCGGATCGGGCGGCGGCGCGCCATCGCCCTCGCCGCCCTCCTCGCGCTCCCCGTCCTCCCGCTCTGGGCCTTCTCCACGACCGCGGTGAGCCTGGCGATCGGCGCCTTCCTCATGCAGGTCGCCGTCCAGGGGGCCTGGGGGGTGGTCCCCGCCCACCTGAACGAGCTCTCGCCCGGCGAGCTGCGCGCGACCTTCCCCGGCCTCGTCTACCAGCTCGGGAACCTGATCGCCGCGGGGAACGGGACCTTCCAGGCCGCGTTCGCCAAGGCCCACGGGGGGAACTACGCGCTCTCGCTGGCGCTCCTCACCGGGACCGTCGCGGTGCTCATCGCCGTGGTGGTGAGCGTCGGCCCGGAGCGGCTGGGGACCTCGATGGCGGTGGGCGGCACGGAGTAGGCAGCCCCGGGGGCGCGGCGACGGGGGGCGGGGCGCGCGCCGTCAGGTGGCCGGCGGGCCGGCCGCGAGGCCGACGAGGCGGCTCGCCAGCCGGTCCTGCCGGCGCAGCCGGGTCGCGTCGACGAGCATCCGCCCCGCCCAGCGGAAGACGTTCCACTCGGCGACCATCGCCCGGAGGGCGCGCATCCGGTCCTCTTGCTCGGCGGGCGCCATCGCCACCGCGGCCGCGAGCGCGCCGCTCGCCGCCTCGAGGTCGTAGGGGTTCACGATGAGCGCCTCGGTCAGCTCGCGGGCGGCGCCGGTGAACTGGCTGAGCACCAGCACCCCGCGCAGGTCGTCGCGGGCGGCGACGAACTCCTTCGCGACCAGGTTCATCCCGTCGTGGAGGCTGCTGACGTAGCAGAGATCCGCGGCCCGGTAGAGGCGGAAGACCTGGGGCGGATCGGCGTGGGCGCGGTGGAGCACGATGGGCCGGTACGCGCCGCCGAACCGCTCGTTGATCCGGGCCGCGATCCGCTCCACCTCCTCGCCCACCCGCCGGTAGGCGTCGATCTTGCTCCGGCTCGGCGCCGCGAGCTGCAGGAACCAGAACCGCCCCTGGTAGCCGGGGTGGCGCAGGAGGAACCGCTCGACGGCGAGCAGCCGCTCCGGGATCCCCTTGGTGTAGTCGAGGCGGTCGACGCCGATCCCGAGGATCGCGTCGGGGGGGAGGCCGAGCTCCCGGCGGACCTCCTCGCGGCACTCCGGGACGCTCGCCGTCCGCGCGGCCCACCGGTTCGGCCACTCGACCGAGATCGGGTAGGGGCGGACGAGCGTCTCGTGGCCGCCGGCCACCACCGCCTGCCGCTCCCGGTCGATCCGCGCCTCGAGGAAGCGGTCCACCGACTCGAGGAAGTTGTTGCAGTGGCCCTGGGTGTGGAAGCCGAGGATGCTGGAGCCGAGCAGCCCCTCCAGGAGCCGCGGGCCCCAGGGGCAGATCGCGAACCGCTCGGCGTTGGGCCAGGGGATGTGCCAGAAGGTGAGGACGGTCGCCCGCGGCAGCCGCTCGCGCAGGAGGCGGGGCAGGAGCGCGAAGTGGTAGTCCTGGACCAGCACGACCGGGTCGGGGCTCGACGCCTCCTCGACCACCGCGTCGGCGAAGCGCCGGTTGACCCGCGCGTACTGCGCGAGGTCGTCGGCCCGGAACTCGGGGCGGGTGTGGGCCAGGTGGCAGAGCGGCCAGAGCCCCTCGTTGGAGAAGCCCGCGTAGTGCCCCTGGACCTCCTCGGGCGAGAGCCAGAGCCGCCGGAGGGTGTAGGTCTCCTCGTCCGGGGGGACCCGCACCCGGTCGTGGGGGTCGACGGTGTCCCGGTCCGCGGAGCCGTCGCCGTGGGCGATCCAGGTGCCGGAGCAGGCCCGCATGATCGGCTCGAGGGCGGTGACCAGGCCGCTCGCCGGCACCTCCACCTGGATCCCGCCCTCCGGCGTCCGCTCGTGGACGTAGGGCTCCCGGTTGGCGACGACGATCACCCCCTCGCCGCGGAGGTCGCGCTCCAGGACGGTCCGGATGCGATCCGCCGACCAGCGCGCGCCGCTGGCGGCCGCCTCGGCGGCCGCGAGGCGCGCCACGAGATCCCGGACGTCGGCCAGGAACGGCTGGAAGGAGTGCGGCGAGGCGGTGGCGGCGAGCTGGAAGGGGAGCGCCAGCACGCGGCGCAGCTCGGCCGTCCAGGACCGCCAGGAGAACCGGGCCACGAGCACCGTCGCCGCCGCCGCGAGGAGCCCCACCAGCGCGAAGGCGACGAAGGTCGCGCGCCGGGTGACCGCGGCGCGCCGGTCGAGGTAGCTCATGTCGTGGACCAGGACCAGCTCCCCGCGGGTGACCCCCTGGTCCTCGATCGGGATCACGCTGACGTGCACCGTCCCGCCGGCGAGCTGCCGCGACGCCTCCCACTCCGCGCCGGCGATCGGCCCCGCGGGGTGGCCGCAGCGGAACTCGGCGGGGAGCGCGGCGGTGGCGGCGAGCGTCCTCCCTCCCCCGCCGCAGACGGCGGCCGCCAGGAGCCGCTCGTCGCGCACCAGCTCGTTGAGGAGCGCCAGCGTGCCGGCGCGATCCGAGGCCGCGATCCGGGCGACCAGGCTCTCGCGGGCGCCGCTCGCCGCGAGCTGGGCGCGGGCGGCCAGGTCGCGCTCGGCCCAGACGCGCGCCTGGCGGTTCACCACCTCCGAGGCGGACCAGGCCACCAGCGCCAGCAGCGCGAGGAGCGGGAGCAGGAAGCGGGTGACGTCCCTGGCCAGGATCCGTTGCATCGACACCTCCTCGCGAGCCGTGAACGACGCGGCGCCCCTCCGCCGGGCCCCCGCTCAGCGGAGCGCCCCGAGCAGCGACCGCACCGCGGCGACGTCGGGGGCGCGGAGGTCGGCGCGGCTCGGCCCGGGGCCGACGTGCACGGCGAGCGCGCCGGCCGGGAGCGCGGCGAAGAGATCCTCGTCGGTCTGGTCGTCGCCGATGGCGAGGGCGCGCGCCCCGGCCGGGGCGGACGCGAGGGCCGGGGCGACGACCAGCCCCTTGTGGATCCCCCTCCGTCGTACCTCGATCACCTGCGCGCCGGCCAGCACTTCCGCGTCGGTCGAGGCGAGGAGCGCGGCGAGCTGCCCGGCGAGCGCCCGCGCCCGGCGCGCCCCCTCGATCGGATCGGCGAGCCGGTGGTGCCAGGCGAGCCCGGCGGTCTTCTCCTCGACGAGCGCGCCGGGCGTCTCGCCCGCGGCGCGGAGGAAAAGCGCCCGGACCTCGCCGCGCCATGGGGCGTCGAGCGGGACGGCCGCGATCCAGGGACCGCCGGCCCGGCGCGACCAGGCGCCGTGCTCTGCGTGCAGCCCGATCGGCAGGGCGCCGAGCCAGCGATCGAGGACGTCGGGGGGGCGCCCGCTCACCACGTGAACGGTCCGATCGGCCCGCGCCGCGAGGGCCGCCAGGAGGGCGAGCAGGGGGGCGTCCGGCCGCGCCAGCTCGGGGCGCGGGGCGAAGGGGACGAGGGTGCCGTCGTAGTCGAGGAGGAGCACGAGGTGGGGCGCGGCGCGGAGCCGGTCGAGGTCCACCGCGCCGGCGGGCCGCTCCCCGCCGCCGGAGGCGGCGGGCGGCAGAGGGGCCGGCGGCCCGGCGCTCGCGTGGGAGCAGGTCATCGGGGGGCTCGCAAGGGGCGCTCCGCGGGCCAGGAGACCACGCCCCCGCCCGGGCGTCACGACCTCTCGCGGGTCGGCGCGGCGCGCCCGGCGCCCGCGCTATCATCGCCGGGTGCCCGACGCCGATCGGCAGACCGCCGGTGGACCCATCCTCCTCGCGGTGGTCGGGAGCGCGAGCGCCGGCCTCGCCGCGCGCGCCGCCGAGGTGGAGGCGCTCGCCCGGGCTCGCTTCCCCGGGCGGGAGGTCGTCGCGTGCGTCACCGGCGACGCCGGGACCGGCCTGGTGCCCCACGGCGAGGCGGGCGGGGGGGCGCCGGGGACGGACCGCGGCGGCCGCGTCGACACCGTGGCCGGGGGGATCCCCGGGCCGGCGAGCCCGCTCGGCGCGCTCCTGCGCGAGGCCGATCGGCGCGCCGCCCCGGCGCTGGCCCTCGTCGCCGGCCAGCCCCGCGAGGACGGGATCGACTGGCTGGGCGCCCTGCTCGCCCCGATCGTCGAGGAGCGGTTCGACTTCGTCTGCCCCGCCTACCGGCGCCACCCGGCCGAGGGCGCGCTCACCACCGCCATCGTCCACCCGCTGATGCGGATGGCCTTCGGCCGGGATCTGCGCCAGCCGCTCGGGGGCGAGGCGGCGCTCTCGCCGGCCTTCGCGCGCCGGCTCCTCGCCGATCCCGACTGGCGCCGCGACCCGGTCCACGCCGGCTCGGACGCCTGGCTGGTCGCCAAGGCGCTCACCGGCGAGGAGCGGCTCTGCCAGGCCTGGCTCGGCCCTCGCCCCCGGGCGACGGCCGATCCCGAGGAGCCGAGCGAGACGCTGGTCCGCGCCCTGGGGCTGGTCTTCCGCGAGCTCGAGCGGCACGCCCCCCGCTGGCAGCGGGCCGGCCCGCCGCGCCCAGTGCCGACCTTCGGCGACGGCGGGTTCCTCCCCGGCGATGGGCCGCGCCTCCCCGCGGAGCGGTACGCGCGCGCCCTCCAGCTCGGCCAGCGCGAGCTCGGGGAGGTCTGGGGGCTCGTGCTCTCGCCCAGCACGCGGCTGGCGATCGCGCGGGCGGCCGCCGCCGACCCGGTCGCGCTCGACGACCCGCTCTGGGCGCGGATCGTCTGCGACTTCGCGGTGGCGCACATGGCCCGGGTGGTCGAGCCGGGGCAGCTCCTCCGCTCGCTCACGCCGCTCTACCTCGGCTGGCTGGCCGGCTTCGCCCGGGAGCTCGATCGGTCGGGCGTCGCGGGCGCCGAGGCGCGGATCGGGGCGATCTGCGCCGCCTACGACGGGGAGCGCCACCACCTCGTCGCCCGGTGGCGCTGGCCCGACGGCTTCACCCCCTGAGGAGGTCCGCCATGTGGGACGAGACAGGTCGCATCTTCATCGCCGCCTTCCGGCGGACGGAGGAGGCGATCGCCGGCCTCCTCCCCGGGCTCCTGGCGATGCTGGCCATCGTCCTCGCCGCGGTGCTGCTCGCGATCCTGGTCCGCCGGATCGTCCGCCGGGCCTGCGAGCGTCTCGAGCTCGACCGGCGCCTCCGCGCCTGGGGGGTGGCGCCGCCGCCGGCCGAGGGGCGCGCCGGGCCGTCCCACCTGGTCGCGCGCTTCGCCGGCTGGACCGTCCTGGCGATCGGCTTCCTCGCCGGCCTGAGCGTCTTCGAGACGAGCACCTCGAGCGGCGTCTCGGCGCGCCTCCTCGCCTACGCGCCCCACGCGCTCATCGGCACCGTGCTCCTCGCGGCCGGCGCCGGCCTCTCCCGCGTGGTGGAGCGGAGCGTGCTCATCGGCGCGGTGAACATGGGGCTGCAGTCGGCGCGGCTCCTCGGCCTGGGCGCGCGCTGGCTGGTGCTCATCGTGGCCACCGCGATGGCGCTCGAGCACCTGGGGCTCGGGAGCACCACCATGACCGTCGCCTTCGGGATCCTCTTCGGCGGGATCGTGCTCACCCTGGCGCTCGCGGTCGGGCTCGGCGCCAAGGACGCGGTCGCCCGCTCGCTGGAGCGCCACCTCCCCCCCGCCGGCGAGCCCCCGCCGGCCCGCCCGGACGAGCATGACGTCCACCACCTCTGAGGGCGGACCGGCGACGCCGCGCCGCGGCGTCCTCGGGGGCCGACGGAGCGGCCTGCTCCTCCACCCGACGTCGCTCCCCGGCCCCCACGGCATCGGCGATCTCGGCGCGGGGGCCCGCGCGTTCCTCGACTTCCTGTCGGCCGCCGGCCAGCGGCTCTGGCAGGTGCTGCCGCTCGTCCCCACCGGCTTCGGCGACTCCCCCTACCAGGGGCTCGGGGCCTTCGCGGGCAACGCGCTCCTCCTCTCCCCCGAGCGGCTGGCCGCCGACGGCCTCCTCACCGGCGCCGAGCTCGCGGCCGTCCCGTGCCTCCCGCCCGGTCCGGTGGACCACGCGGCGGTCCTCGCCTGGAGCGGCCCGCTCCTCCGGACGGTCGCGGAGCGGTTCGGCGCGCGCGCCGCGCCGGAGCTCCGGCGCGCGCTGGAGCGCTGGCGGGAGGAGTCCGCGGCCTGGATCGGCGACCACGCGCTCTTCCGGGCCCTCAAGGACGCCCACGGCGGCCGCGCCTGGACGGCGTGGGCGCCGCCGCTGGCGGCGCGCGATCCGGAGGCGCTCGCCGCGGCCCGGCGACGGCACCGGGAGGAGATCGAGGCCGAGATCGTCGCCCAGTTCCTCTTCGACCGTCAGTGGATGGCGCTCCGCCGGGAGGCGTCGGCGCGCGGCGTCCTCCTCCTCGGCGACCTGCCGATCTACCCGGCGCTCGACAGCGCCGAGGTCTGGGCCCGGCGCGACCTCTTCCAGCTCGACCCCTCCGGCGCGCCGCTCGCGGTCGCCGGGGTCCCTCCCGACTACTTCAGCGCCACCGGCCAGCGCTGGGGGAACCCCCTCTACCGCTGGGACGACCGGCTGGCCGGGTGCGTCGACCTCTTCGCCGCCCGCGTCCGCGCGGCGCTCCGCTGGACCGACGCGATCCGGCTCGATCACTTCCGGGGGCTCGAGAGCTACTGGGCGATCCCGGCCGGCGCCCCGACCGCCGAGGCGGGGGCCTGGCGCCCGGGGCCGGGGGCGGCGCTCCTCGAGGCGCTGGCGCGCCAGCTCGGGCCGCTGCCGCTGGTGGCCGAGAACCTGGGGGTCATCACCCCGGAGGTCGAGGCGCTCCGGGCGCGCTTCGACCTGCCCGGCATGGCGATCCTCCAGTTCGCCTTCGGGACCGACCCGCGCGCCCCCGCCTTCCGCCCCCACGCGCACGTGCGGGACCTGGTCGTCTACACCGGCACCCACGACAACGACACCGCGCTCGGCTGGTGGGCGAGCGACGGCGGGGACTCGACCCGGACGCCCCAGCAGGTGCGCCGCGAGAAGGAGCTGGCGCGCCGCTACCTCGCGACCGACGGGGCGGAGATGAACTGGGTCCTCCTCCGCGCCGCGCTCGCCTCGGTGGCGGACGGCGCGGTGGCGCCGCTCCAGGACGTGCTCGGGCTGGGGAGCGAGGCGCGGATGAACCGGCCGGGCGTCGCCACCGGGAACTGGCGCTGGCGGTTCGCCCCCGGCGACCTCCGGCCGGCGCTGGCGTCCCGGCTCGGCGAGCTGGCCGGGCTCTACGACCGCGCCTGAGCGGCCCGCTCACCCCCCCCGGCGCAGCTCGAACCAGTAGAAGCCGTAGCCGCCGAGGGTGAGGAGGTAGGGCCCGTCGCCGATCGGCGGGAAGGCGGTGTACCCGAGCATCTCCACCGGCACCGCGCCCCGGAGCTCCGACAGGTCGAGCTCCGCCGGCTGGGGGTGGCGGGAGAGGTTCGCCACGCACAGGAGGGTGTCGCCCTCCCAGCGGCGCCGGTAGGCCAGGATCCGGGGGTTGGCGCAGGGGAGGAAGTCGAGGCTCCCTCGACCCATGACCGGGAACTGGCGCCGGAGGCGGATCATGTTCTGCATCCAGTGGAGGAGGGAGGAGGGATCCCGCCGCTGCGCCTCCACGTTCACCGCGGCCGCGCCGTAGACCGGGTCGCCGATGGGCTCCGCCGCGAGCCGCGCCGGGTCGGCGCGGGAGAAGCCGGCGGTCCGCTCGCCGGTCCACTGCATGGGGCTCCGGACCCCGTCGCGATCCGGGCGGCGGACGTCGTCGCCCATCCCGATCTCGTCGCCGTAGTAGATGAACGGCGTGCCCGGCAGCGAGAAGAGGAGCGCGTGGAGCAGCTCGATGCGCCGGCGGTTGTTCTCGACCAGCGGCGCCAGCCGGCGGCGGATGCCGACGTTGAGCCGCTCCGCGGGGTCCCGCGCGTAGGCCAGGTTCATGTAGGCGCGCTCCTCGTCGGTCACCATCTCGAGCGTCAGCTCGTCGTGGTTCCGGAGGAAGAGCCCCCACTGGCAGGACTCGGGGATGGCCGGGGTCCGCCGCAGGATGTCCACCACCGGCTCGGCCGACTCGCGCCGCAGGGCCATGAAGAGCCGCGGCATGAGGGGGAAGTGGAAGGCCATGTGGCACTCGTCGCCGTCCCCGAAGTAGGCCCGGACGTCTGCGGGCCACTGGTTGGCCTCGGCGAGGAGCAGCCGCCCCGGGTACCCCGCGTCGACGAAGGCCCGGATCCGCCGCACGACGGCGTGCGTCTCGGGGAGGTTCTCGCAGCTCGTCCCCTCTCGCTCGACGAGGTAAGGGACGGCGTCGAGCCGGAAGCCGTCGACCCCGAGCTCGAGCCAGAAGCGCATGACCTCGAGGAGCTCCTCCAGGACGCGGGGGTTGTCGAAGTTGAGGTCGGGCTGGTGGCTGAAGAAGCGGTGCCAGTAGAAGGCGCGCGCCTCCGGATCCCAGCTCCAGTTGGAGCGCTCGGTGTCGGTGAAGATGATCCGGGCCCCCTCGAACCGCCGGTCGGTGTCGCTCCAGAGGTAGTAGTCGCGCTCCGCCGAGCCCGGCGGCGCCCGCCGCGCGCGCTGGAACCAGGGGTGCTGGTCGGAGGTGTGGTTCACCACCAGCTCGATCACCACGGCGATGCCGCGCCCGTGGGCCGCCTCGACGAACCGGCGGACGTCCTCGACGGTCCCGTAGGCCGGGTGGACGGCCGTGTAGTCGGCGATGTCGTAGCCGTCGTCCCGGAGCGGAGAGGCGAAGAAGGGGAGGAGCCAGACGCAGGTGACGCCCAGCTCGGCGAGGTAGTCGAGCTTCTCGGTGAGCCCGGCGAAGTCGCCGACGCCGTCCCCGTTCGCGTCGTAGAAGGACTTGACGTGCGTCTCGTAGACGATCGCGTCCTTGTACCAGAGCGGGTCGCGCTCGAAGTCGGCCGCCATGTCGGGCTCCGGAGGGGCGCGCCCCGGGAGAGGCGCGTCCCCGGGGATCCTACCGCCTCCGCGGCTCCGGGGCGCGCCGCATCAGGGCAGCGCGAGCCGGAGCCGGAAGGTGTAGTCGACCTCGAGCGGCCGCCCGTCGAGGGTCGCCGGCCGGTAGGCGCGGCGCTCGAGCGCCCCGACGACGGCGCGGGACATGAACGGCAGGCTCCGGAGCACCCGGCAGTCGAGGACCCGCCCGGCGACGGTGATGGTGCACTTCACGACCATCAGCCCCTCGACCTCGTGCTCCAGCGCCTCGCGCGTGTACTCGGGATCGGGCCCGGAGAGGAAGACCGGCGGGGTCATCGTGGCGTCGAACTCCCGCGGGGCGCCGCCGTCGCGCTCGGCGGACGCCCGCCCCCGCCGGCCGGCGAGC
>JAJXSQ010000295.1 GCA_021784495.1 Myxococcales bacterium
ATCTCAGGATCCAGGCGCTCCGCCACGCCGCCGCGGTCGCGCGGGACGCGGGGGAGCCCGCCGCCGCGGTCGAGCTGCTCGGCGCCGCGCGGCGCCTCGCCCCCCGCGACGAGGAGGTGCTGCAGGCGCTCGACGGGGCGATGGCCGAGGCCGGCGCCGGCGTCGTCGATCGGGCCCAGGTCCTCGCCGAACTGGCCGAGGTGGTGGCGGACGTCGAGGACCCGCGGCGGCGCGAGCTCCTCCTGCGGCGCGCGGCGCTCCTCGAGGACGCCGCCGATCCGGCGCTGCCGGTCACCGCCTACGCGGCGCTCCTCGCCGAGTGGCCCCGGGACGGGGCGGCGGTCGCCGGGCTGGAGCGGCTCCTCGGCCGCGAGGACGCCCGGGCGGCGGCCGAGCAGCTGCTCGAGGACGTGCAGCGGCTGGCCGGGGACCCGGCGCGGCTCGCGGCGCTCCTCGAGATCCGCCTGGAGTCGGCGGCCCCGGGCGCGCGCCGGGCGATCCTGGAGGAGATCGGCGGGCTCCGGGAGCGGGCCGGGGACGCACCCGGCGCCTTCGCCGCCTGGCTGCGGATCTTCGAGGAGGCGGCGGCCGGCGGCGCCGACGCCCCCGAGGCGCGCGCCGCGCTGGAGCGGCTGGCCGGCGAGGGCGCCGGCTGGAAGGCGCTGGCGACCGCCCTCGAGGCGGCGCTGGGGCGCGTGCCGCCCGGGGTCGCGCTCGAGCTCCGGAGGCGGCTGGCGGCGATCGCCGGGGATCGGCTCGGCGACCTGGAGCGCGCCGCGGGGCTCTGGGAGCAGGTGGCCAGCGCCGATCCGGGGGTGGAGCCGCTGCAGGCCCTGGTCCGGGTCCGCCGCCGCCAGGGGGCGCGGCGCGAGCTCGCCGGCGCGCTCCTCCGGCTGGCCGACGCCACGCCGGCCGACGACGCGCGGATCGAACTCCTCTTCGAGGTGGCCAAGATCATGGACGAGCAGCTCGGGGATCGGGACGGGGCGATCGAGGGGTACCGGCGGATCCTGGCGATCGACCCCGACGCGCCCGGCGCGCTGCGGCTCCTCGGCAAGCTCCTCGGCGCGGCGGAGCGCTGGGAGGAGCTCGCCGGGGTGCTGGAGCGCGAGGCGGCCGCGGCGGAGCGGCGCGCGGAGAGCGCGGCCGAGGCGGCGGAGCTCCGCCACCGGCTCGGGCGGATCCGCCAGGTGCGGCTCGCCGACGCCGCCGGGGCGCTCGCCGAGTTCCGCGCCGTGCTGGCCCGCGTCCCCCACCACCCGGGGGCGCTCGCCGCGCTGGAGGAGCTCTCCCGCGGCAGCGGCGCCGCGGCGGTCCAGGCGGCGGAGCTGCTCATCCCCATCTTCACGGAGGACGGGGAGCACGCGAAGGTCGTCGAGCTGCTCGAGGCGCGCGTCCGCAACGAGCCGGCGGCGCCGCGGCGCGCCGCGCTGCTCCGGCAGGTCGCCGGGCTCCACGGCGGCGCCGGGCGAGACCCGGCGGCCGCCTTCCAGGCGGCCGGGCGGGCGCTCTCGGCCGACCCCGACTCGCTCGAGAGCCTGGGGCTCGCGGTCGGCTTCGGCCGGGCCGCCGGGCTCGGCGGCGAGCTGGCCGCGCTGCTCGCCGACCACCTCGACCGCGCCCGGGATCCCGCCGTGCGCGTCGAGGTCCAGCGGCAGCTGGCGCGGCTCGCCGGCGATCCGGCGCGCTCGGCCGAGGCCTGGGAGCGGCTCCTCGACCTCCAGCCGGAGGACCGCGAGGCGATCGCCGGGCTCCTCGAGGCCCGGCGGGGCGGCGCCGACGCCGCCGCGCTGGAGAAGGCGCTGCGCCGGGCCCTCGCGGTCGAGGAGCGGCCGGCGGAGCGGGCGCGCCTCCTCGGCGACCTCGCCGCGCTCCAGGAGGAGCGGCTCGGGGACCCCGAGGGGGCCGTGGGGAGCGCGCGCCGCCAGCTGGAGCTCGATCCGGCGAGCCGGGAGGCGCTCTCCCGGCTCGACCGGCTCCTCGCCGCCGGCGAGCGGTGGGGGGAGCTGGCCGAGATCCTGGCCCGCGAGCTCGAGCTGGACGCCGCCGCCGGCGAGCGCGCCGGGGCGAGCCGGCTGCGCGAGCGGCTCGCCGAGCTCCGGGAGACGCGGCTCGGCGACCGCGACGGGGCGCTCGAGCTCTACCGGGAGGTGCTCCGGGAGCGCCCGGAGCACCCGGTCGCGCTGGCGCGGGTCGAGGGGCTCCTGGCGCGCGACCCGGGCAACGCCGCGGCGGCGCTGGCGCTCGAGGCGGCCTACGCCGCGACCGGCGACCGGCTCCGCCAGGCGGCGGCCCTCGAGGCGCGGGCCTCGTCCCGGCCCGATCCCGTCGAGCGGCGCGCCCTCCTCGTCGAGCTCGCCGACCTGCGCGAGGGGCCGCTCGGGGATCCCGACGGGGCCTTCCTGGCCCTCGGGCGGGCGTTCCGGGAGGACCCGGCCGACGCGGCGCTGCGCGGCCGGCTGGAGCAGCTCGCCGAGCGGGCGGGCCACCCCGAGGAGCTGGCGGCGCTCTACGAGGAGGCGCTCGACCGGCTGCCGGCGCCGGAGCTCGCCGCCGTGGCGCTCGTCCTCGGCAGGCTCCACGAGGCCGCGCTCGGCGAGCCGGCGCGCGCCGTCGGCTTCTTCCGGCGCGCCCGCCAGGTCGATCCGGCCGCGGCCCCGGCGGCCCTCCCGGCGCTGGAGCGGCTCCACCGCCGGCTCGAGGCCTGGCCGGAGCTGGCCGAGGTGCTGGAGAGCGAGGCGGCGGCGGCGGAGGGCGCGGGGCGGGTCGCGCTTCTCTTCCGGCTCGGCCAGCTCGCGGAGGAGCGGCTCGCCTCGCCGGAGCGCGCCGCGGCCGCCTACGAGCAGGCGGTCGCCGCCGATCCGCGCCACCTGCCCTCGCTCCAGGCGCTGGACCGGCTCTACCTCGACGCGGGGCGGTTCGAGGAGCTCTTCGCGAACCTCGCGGCCCAGCGGGCCGCGACCGTCGACGGCGCCGGGCGCGAGGCGCTCCTCGCCCGCCAGGCGGCGCTCGCCGACCAGCTGGGGAGGCCGGAGATCGCGGTCGAGCTCTGGGGCGAGCTGCTCGGCCTCCGCGCCCGCCACGAGGGGGCGCTGGCCGCGCTCGAGGAGCTCCTGGAGCGGCTCGAGCGCTGGCCGGAGCTGGCCCAGCACCTCCGGCGCTGCCTCGCGGCGACGGTCGATCGGCGCGAGATCGCCCGGCTCAACGACAAGCTCGGGTGGATCCTGGGGACCCGCCTCGGCGACGCGGCGCAGGCGATCCGCTCCTACCAGGCGGTGCTGGAGAGCGATCCGGGCAACCGCCGGGCGCTCGAGGCGCTGCGCGAGATCCACGCGACGGCGGGCGACCTGGGCGCGCTGGCCGCGGTGCTGCGCCGGCTGGTCCCGCTCCAGGAGGAGGCGCCGGGGGTCAAGCGGGTCCGGATCGAGCTGGCGGAGGTGCTCCAGCGCGCCGGGCAGCGGCTGGAGGCGGTCGAGCAGGCGAAGCTCGCCTTCGACATCGAGCCGCACGTCGCCGCCGACCTGGTCCGGATCGAGGACGTGCTGCGCGCCGCCGGGGCGGCCGCCGACGGGATCCGCGTCGCCGAGGCGCGGGCGGCCCTGCTGGCGGCGCAGGGCGGCCCGGCGGAGGCGGTCCCGGCCTGGCTCGCCGTCGCCGCGCTCTGGAGCGACGCCCACCGCCCCGACGCGGCCGCGGCGGCGCTGGA
>JAJXSQ010000296.1 GCA_021784495.1 Myxococcales bacterium
TGGCGCGCGCGCTCGCGGCCGAGGGGCGCGCGCCCGGCGAGGCGGCGCCGACGACCGAGCTCGCCGTCCTCTACTCGACCGAGGCCGACCTCTGGTCGGCGGGGCGCCACCGGCGCGCCGTCGAGCTCGCGGTCGGGGTGCTCGCCGAGCGCCACCTCCAGGCCTCGGTCGTCCGCGCCGTCGGGGAGGTCCCCGCCGGCGCGATCCTGGTCCTCGCCGACGCCTCGGCGCTCGCGCCGCTCGAGGGGCGCGAGGCGACGCGCTGGCTCGAGGGGGGAGGCGCGGTCCTCTCCTTCGGGATCGCGGCGGTGGTCGACGACGCCGGGCGGGCCCCGACCCCGCTCTTCGGCGCGGCGCGGCCGGGCGGCGTCAAGGTCGGCGCCGGCACCCTGGCCGGGCTCCCCCCGCTCTCCCCGTCGGGCGGGCCCGAGGAGCCGATCGACGAGCCGCTGGGTCGGGCGCTGGCGGCGCTCCTCGCCCCGGGGGGGCGCGCGGCCGGCGTCGGCGGCCGGGCGCGGGTGCGCGTCGCCGTCTGGCGGCGCGGCGAGGCGGTCGACGTCCACCTCGCGGCGCTCGGCGGGGAGCGGGCGCAGGGGGCGACGCTCTTCGTCGGCCACCAGCTCGCCGGGGCGGCGCGGCGAGCCCGCTTCCGCTCGGCGGAGGGCGGCGACGTCTCGATCCGGCTCAACCCGAGCGGCTCCTCGGTCTCGACGGTCCTCCCCGCGTTCGGCGGCTACGCGGTGCTCTCCCTCGGCTGAGCGATCGGCAGCGACACGGTGACCGTCGTGCCGCGCCCGGGCGCGCTCTCGACGGAGATGGCGCCGCGGTGCCGCTCGACGATGCCGCGCGCGGTGGCCAGGCCGAGGCCGATCCCCTTCCCGGGGCGGGTGGTGAAGAAGGGCTCGAAGCAGCGGGCCCGGACCTCGGGGGCCATCCCGGCGCCGTCGTCGGCCACGGTGAGGATCACCCGCCCCTCCGCGGCGGCGAGGCCGAGCCGGATCGTCCCGCTCCCCGGGAGCGCCTGGGCCGCGTTGGCGATCAGGTTCACCGCCACCTGCGCGAGAGCGGCGCGGGTACCGAGGACGGGCGGCACCGGCGCGAGCGCGCGGGCGACGGTCGCGCCCGCCTCCCGGAGCGCCGGCGCGCACATCCGGACCGCCTGCTCGAGGAGCGGCGCCAGGTCGACCGGCTCGGCGGCCCCGCCGCCCGGCCGGGCGTAGGCGGTCAGATCGCGGGTGAGCCGCTGGATCCGCTGGCCGGCGTCGCGGACGGCGCGGAGCTTCTCGAGATCGGCCTCGTCGCCGCGGGCGAGGGTCCACTTCTCGAGCAGCGCGTCGGCGTACATGGTGACCGCGGTGAGCGGGTTGGCGAGCTCGTGGACGATCCCGGCGGCGAGCCGGCCGAGCCCGGCCATCTTCTCCGCCTGCTCGGCGGCCGCCTCCAGGCTCCGGATCCGCACCCCCAGGCCGGCCGGATCGCCGGCCGCGGGGCCGAGGGCCGCGATCGCCTCGTCGACGCTCGCCTCCCCGGCGCGGAGCCGCTCGAGGAGGTTGCGCAGCGCCCGGTCGTCCACGCGGGGGATCCTACCGCGGCGCGAGGCGGGCGAGGAGCCGCGCGATGCCCGCCGCCTCGGGCATGACCAGGAGCAGCCCCTCGAGGTGCGGCCGGGCGCTGGTGAAGCGGGTGGCCAGGGCGACCGCCCCGCCGTGGCCGACCAGGGCCTCGACGCAGGCGCCCCCGCCGCCGCGGATGAAGGTGGGGACCGAGAGGAGGAGCGTCTCGCCGACCAGCCGGGCCACCGCGTTGACGAAGGCGCTCCCGGCGACGTTGCCGCTCTCGGCGAGCGCGCTCTCGGCGACGGCGCCGAAGCGGCCGGCCTCGGCCGGCGCCCCGAGCGCCCGCGCCAGCGCCTCGGCGTCCGGCGCGGGGAGGGCCAGGAGCAGGTGGCCGGTGAGCGGCCCCTCGAGCCGGACCCCGACCGCCACCAGCTCGCCGCCCAGGGCCCCGAGGAACCCGGCGATCGCCCCGGGGCCGGCGCCGATCCAGGCCTCCGGGACGTCCATCTCCAGCCGGAGCCCGGCGAGCCGGCCGAGGGCGGTGAGCGCCGCGCCGCTGCCGATCGAGGCGAGCTCCTGGAGCGCGTCGAGGTGACCGGCGGCCAGCGCGGCGCGGGTCATGCGGCGAGCAGCCGGGGGACGTCGAGGATGAAGACCGGGCGGCCGGTGCCGAGCACGGTCACCGCCGAGAGACCGGCGATGGCGTCGAGCGGCTCGCCGAGGGGCTTGAGCACCGCCTCGTGCTGGCCGAGCAGGCCGTCCACCGCCAGCCCGACCAGCCCGTCGATGCCGTCGGCGATCACCACCGCCCGCTCGTCGCGCCCCCCGGGCGCGAAGCCGAGGAGGCGCGCGAGGTCGTGGACCGGGACGAGCCCGCCGGCGTGGGCGAGGAGCGGCCCGCCGCGGCTCCGGTCGAGCCCCGCCACGCTCACCTGGGCGGCGCCGTGCACCTTGGCGATGGGGAGGCCGAGCACCTCCGCGCCCACCCTCACCAGGAGGACCGGCTGCACCGCGACGGTGAGCGGGAGCCGGAGGACGATCCGGGAGCCGGCGCCCGGGGCGCTGTCGATCTCCAGCGAGCCTCCCACCCGCTCGACGGTCTGCTTCACCGCGTCGAGCCCGACCCCCCGGCCGGAGACGTCGGTCACCTCCGCCGCCGTCGAGATCCCGGGCTCGCAGGCGAGGAGGAGCGCCTCGCGATCGGTGAGCGCCGCCGCCCCGGCGGCGTCGAGCGTCCCCCGGGCCACCGCCGCCGCGCGCAGCCGGGCCGGGTCCATCCCCCGCCCGTCGTCGGCGATCTCCAGGATCACCCGGTCCCGGTCGCGCCGGGCGCCGACGGTGATCCGGCCGGTGGCCGGCTTGCCGGCGAGGAGCCGGAGGTGCGGCGGCTCGATGCCGTGATCGACGGCGTTGCGGAGGAGGTGGAGGAGGGGGTCGGCGAGCTCCTCCAGGATGGCGCGGTCGAGCTCGATCTCGGCGCCGCGGATCTCGACCTCGACCTGGCGCCCCAGGCGGCGCGCGACGTCCCGCGCCGCCCGGGGGAGCTGCTCGGTGACGGTGGCGAGCGGCGTCATCCGGACCGCCATGACCTTGTCGTGGAGGTCCTTCACGATGGCGTGGAGCCGGTCCACCCCCTCGTCGAGCGCCCCGCGCTGGAGCGCCGGGAGCGCGCGCCCCACCTCGCGGATCCGGGCGGTGGCGAGGAGGAGCTCCCCCACCGCGTCGACGAACCCGTCGAGGATCTCGGTCCGGACCCGGACGGTCCGCGACGGCTCGGCGGCCGGCGCGCGCGGGCCCGGCGAGGGCGGCGGCGCGGCGTGCGCCGGGGCGGAGGGCGGCGCCTCCTCCTCGCCGGCCCCCTCCTCGCGCACCGCCGCGGCCGCGAGGTCCGAGATCTGGGCCAGCGCCCGCTCCACCCGGTCGATCGGCTCGGCGGTGTCGAGCTGCGCCGCCAGGCGGCGCCCCGGGATGCGGCCGGCGCGCAGCTCCTCGACGGTCGGCGACAGGCGGACCAGGGAGCCGAGCGCCGAGAGCTTCTTCACCACCAGGAAGGCCCGGACCGCCGGCACGGGGCAGCCGGCGGCGACCTCGATCTCGACGGCCAGGCGGCGCGGGCCGGCGGCCGGCGCCGGGCGCGGGGGAGGATCGG
>JAJXSQ010000297.1 GCA_021784495.1 Myxococcales bacterium
CTCCTCGATCGGCCGCGCCTCTGCCGGACCCTCGACGAGGCGGTGGCCGACTGCGCCTGGGTGGTCGGGACGAGCGCGCGCCGCGGGGCGGAGCTCCGTCTCTCGCCGGCCGAGGTCGCCGCCGAGGCGCTCGGTGCGCGCCGGGCCGGGACGACGGCGGTCGTCTTCGGGGAGGAGCGGAGCGGGCTCACGGCGGCGGAGCTCGAGCGCTGTCACGCGCTCTCGTCGATCCCCGCGAGCGCCGCCCAGCCGTCGCTCAACCTGGCGCAGGCGGTCCTGGTCTACGCCTACGAGCTGGCGCGCGCACCGGCCGGCGCGCCCCCGTCCGCGCGGCGGGCGCTCGCGACCGACGGGGAGCTCCAGGGGGTGGAGGAGTCGCTGCGCGCGCTGCTGCGGGGCGGGGGCTTCCTGGCGGGGCCGGAGCGGCACGCCGTTCGCGACCTCGCCGCGGTGCTCCGCCGGGCCGCTCCGTCCCGGCGGGAGGCCCGGCTCTGGGAGACGGCCCTCCGCGCCGTGGCGCGCCGGCTCACCTGAGGCGCGACGCCGGGTCGTCACGGGAGGGTCGGGGAGGGCGCGCCCCGGCGGTCCGGCTGGCGCGGGGCGGTGGACGCCACCATCTTGCAGGTGCGCCGCCCGCGCGGCGCCCGGGAGGTTTCGATGGCCCTCGACTTCGGCGCGATGGATCTCCGCGATGCGCTCGACCTGGCGATCCTGATGGAGGAGGAGGCGCGGGAGCGCTACGCCGGCTTCTCCCGGCTGGTCGGCGGCCGCTACCCGGGCGACGCCGACGCGACCTTCGCGGCGATGGCCGGCTTCGAGGCGAAGCACGGGGAGCAGCTGCGGGCGCGCCGGCGGGCGCTCTTCCACGACGCGCCGGCGCGCGTCCGCGCCGAGGATCTCGACGACGCCGAGGCGCCCGATCGCGGGGCGCCGCGGGGCTTCATGTCCCCGTCCGACGCCGTCGCGGTGGCGATCGCCGCGGAGGAGAAGGCCTTCCGGTTCTTCGACGAGGCCCTCCCCCACGTGCGCGATCCGGAGGTCCGCGCCCTCTTCGCCGAGCTCCGCGAGGAGGAGGTCGACCACCGGCGGCTGCTGCTGGAGCGGGCGGGCCGGCTGCCGCCCGGCCCCGATCTCGCCGAGGAGGAGGCCGATCCGCCCGGCTCGGACCCGGGGTGACCCCGCCCGGAGCGCTTGCGGCTTCCCCCTCGCTGCGCGACTCTCCCCGCCGAATGCACGACACCTTCGAGTGGAGCGGCCCGGGCGCCGAGCGGATCTTCTGGATCGACCCGCCCGAGGTCGCCGGGGCGCGCCACCTCAGGCTGCGCCGCAGCGCCGGGGACGACTGCTGGGACTTCTCCGCCGTCCTCGAGCGGGGAGGGGAGGCGCGCGAGGTCGGCGAGGCGATCCAGGGTGAGCGGGTCGCCGAGGACCACGCGATCAAGTACGCGATCCAGGGGATCGCCCGGGTCCACGGGGTCTCGGCGGCGCCCGGGACCCCGGCGCCGGACGCCGGGGAGGGAGAGCTCCTCGTCGCGCGGCTCTGGAAGGCGCTCACCGATCGGTGGGGCGCGCCGGGATCGCCGTAGGCCCCGCCGGGCCGGGCGTGCCCGGGCCCTCCCGGATCAGTGGTGGTGCCCCTCGGGGCCGTGGACGTGGCCGTGCTCGAGCTCCTCCTCCGTCGCCGCCCGGACCTCCGCGACGGTGACGTCGAAGTGCAGCGTCTTCCCGGCCAGCGGGTGGTTGAAGTCCACGATCACCACCTCGCCCTCGAGGCTGCGCTCGACGCCCTTCACCACGAAGGGGAGGGGCTCCCCGTCGGGCCCCTGGGCGACGAGCTCCATCCCCTCGGCCGGCTCGAACCCCTCGGGGAACTCGCGCCGGGGGACGCGCTGGATGCCCCCGGGGTCGGCCTCGCCGTAGCCGTCGGCGGGGGAGACGGCGACCTGGCGGCGGGCGCCCGCCTCGAGCCCCTCGAGCTCGCGCTCCAGGCCGGGGACGATCTGGGACTCGCCCTGGATGTAGACGAGGGGATCCCCCGGCTCGGAGGCGTCGATCACCTCGCCGTCGCCGAGGTGGAGCGAGTACTGGAGCGACACGACGCTGCCCTTGCCGATCTTCATGGCGCCTTCCGCGGGAGGGGCCGGGCGCCTGTCGAGCGGCGCGGCCCTGGAGGCGCGGGTCATAGCATCGCCGGGGTCGCCGGCGCACCCGGATTCGCCAGGGGGCGGGGCGGGGGCGACCGGCCCCGGGCGGTCACCCGGCGACGGCCCGGGCCGGCGCCGCGTCGGCGGCCAGCCGGGCCTCGAGGTCGTCCAGGATCTGCTGCGCCGTCGGGAGGGCGGTGACGTCGGTCTCGGGGATCCGGGTGATGCTCTGCCCGGTGTAGAAGAGGCCGTTCTTCACGTCGCCCTTCACCGCCGCCGCCAGGAGGGCGTCGGTGATGCAGAAGCTCTCCTTGAAGTTCGACGCGCGGCAGAGGCACAGGTCCTCGCCCAGGCACTCGACGCAGGCCTTCTTCCGGCCGTGGTAGCCCTCCTTGCCGTAGAACCAGGCCTTGGAGCGGGGGGGGAAGGCCTCCCCGCGGGCCAGCGCCTCGGTGAAGTCGTTCCGGACCGCGCGCGCCTTCATCCCCTTCACGCAGCTGGTGATGAGGGTGATGTCGTCGGCGGTCTTGCCGAGGTGCATCTCCTTGAAGGCCGGGTGGGCGTCGCCGTCGGAGCAGGCGAGGAACCGGGAGGCCATCTGCACGCCGGCGGCGCCGGCCGCGAGGTAGCGGGCCACGTCGGCGGCGTCCACCCCGCCGGCGGCGACGACCGGGAGGCGCGTGGCCGCGAGCACCTCGTCGACGAGCGTCGGGAGCGGGTGCCCGATGTCGCCGATGTGGCCGCCGGCCTCGGCGCCCTCGGCGACGACGAAGTCGGCGCCCCACTTCTCGTACATGGCGGCGAGCCGGCCCGACGAGACGATCCCGGCGAAGGGGACGCCGCCGGCGCGGCACCACTTGATGATCTCGCGCGAGATCCCGGCCCCCTGGACGATGAACGAGACCTTCTCCTCGATCGCGATCCGGGTGCAGGTCTCGAACTCGGCCTTGTTGATCGCGGCCATCAGGTTCACGCCGACGAAGCCCCCCGGCGCCTCGGCGCGCGCGCGCCGGATCTCGGCGCGGAAGTGCTCGGCGCTCTTCACCACCGCCGACACCGTGCCCACGCCGACCAGCCGCGCGCCGCGGTGGCGCGCCACCTTGCCGGAGAGCCCGTCGGAGGCGTGGATGCCCATCCCCCCCTGCACGAGGAGGCGCCGCCCGCCGGCGACGATCGCCTCGATGGCCGCGCGATCGAGCCGGGCGAGCGGCGCCGCGTCCGGGTCGTGGAGGGTGGCCTGCTCGGCGCCGGCGGTCATGGGGTCGTCTCCTCGTCAGTGCCTGCGGTGCGGCGTGGCGATGGAAGGAGCCTAGGGGGATCGTGTCACGCTCGTGTCACGGCTCCGGTGACGAAGTCACGACGCGTCGCGCCAGCGTTCGCTTGCCGGGCGGCGGGCCGCCGGGTAGGGTCGGCGCCTCCCCTCCCGATGCGCCGGTCCGACACCATCGCCCGCCCCGACCGGCGCCACCGGTCGCCCCGCCCCCGGCGAGCGCGCCCGGCCGCGGCCCTCCTGGCCGCGCTCCTCGCCGCCGCTCCGGCCGCGACCCCG
>JAJXSQ010000298.1 GCA_021784495.1 Myxococcales bacterium
GCGCGGGGCCGGCGCGGGGCAGCCGGTGGACCTCGGGCGGCGACGACGGGACGGGCACGGTCGGGCGCTCCGGGACCGTCGCCCGCGCCGGCCCCTCCGGCTTCCGGTAGAGGAATGCGCCCGCCACCTCGGTGAGGTCGAACCCGTCGAAGAGGCGGAAGAGCGACTCCGAGTAGCCGAGGAAGAGGTACCCGCCCGGCCGCAGCGCCGCGAGGAGCTGCGCGAGCACCCGCCGGGTGGTGGCGGTGTCGAAGTAGATGATGACGTTCCGGCAGAAGATCACGTCCCAGCCGCCGCCGGCCGGGAGCGGGTACCCGGCCGCGGCCAGGTTGTGGGTCCGGATCGCGGTCACCAGCTGGCGGAGCGGCGCGCCCACCCGCCACCCGGCCCCGTCTGGCTCGAGGTGGCGCTCGCGGAGGGGGAGCGGAAGCCCCCGGGTCCGGCGCTCGTCGAAGCGCCCCCCGGCCGCGGCCGCGACCGCCTCGGGGTTCAGGTCGGTGGCGAGGAGCTCGAGCTCGCCCGGCCGCGCGCCGGCCTCCGCGGCGGCGATGGCGATCGAGTAGGGCTCCTCGCCGGTCGCGCACCCGGCCGACCAGAGCGCCGCCGGGGGGCCGCCGCGGCGGGGCCGCTCGAGGAGGCCGGGGAGGAGCGCCGCGAGCGCCTCGAACTGGCGCTCGTCGCGGAAGAAGCCGGTCTTCCCGACGGTGACCAGCGGGAGGAGGCGCCGGAGCTCCTCGTCGCCCCCGGGCGCGCCGAGGAGGCGGAGGTAGCTCGCGGCGTCGGGCGCGGCGGCGCCGGCCTCCTCCAGCCGCGCCTGGAGCGCGAGCCGCAGCCCGGGGAGGCCGTCCGGGCGGACGTGGAGCCCCACCCGCTCGCGCAGGAGCGCCGCCAGCTCCTCCAGCCGCGCCGGGTCGATCTCCGTCATCGGACCATCGCCTGGAGCGCCCGGGGGATCTCCTCGAGCGCGAGGACCCGCTCCACCGCGCCGAGCTCGATCGCCGCCCGGGCCATCCCGAAGACGGCGCTCGTCGCCTCGTCCTGCGCGAGCGTCGGCGCGCCGGCCGCGCGCAGGAGCCGCAGCCCCTCGGCCCCGTCCCTCCCCATCCCGGTCAGCAGGACGCCGCAGGCCCGGGCGCCGTAGGACCGCGCCGCCGAGGCGAAGAGCGGGGTCACCGACGGCCGGAAGGTCTCGACCGGCGCGGCGTCCGAGAGCCGCGCCACCCCCTGGCCCACGAGCAGGTGCCGGCCGCTCGGGGCGAGGAGGACCAGCCCGGGGCGGAGCGGGTCGCCGTCGCGGGCCTCGCGCACCTCGAGCCGGGACTCCTGGGCGAGCCAGCCGGCGAGGCCGGCGGTGAACCCGTCGGCGATGTGCTGGACGATCGCGATCGGGGCGCGGAAGCCGGCCGGGAGGGCGCGCAGGAGGGTGGCGAGCGCCCGCGGCCCGCCGAGCGACGCGCCGATCACCACCAGGTCGGCGCGCCGCTCCGGCGGCCCGGGCGCCGCCGCCCGGCCGCGGAGCCCGCGGGGGTGGCGGATCACCTTCACCCCGGCGAGGAGGCGGAGCCGCGCCAGGAGCTCCCCGGCGTAGGCGTCGAGGTCGGCGCCGGCGGCCGGCTTCTCGAGGAGGTCGAGCGCGCCCAGCGAGAGGGCGCGGAAGGCGACCGCCTCGGCCCGCCGCGCGGTCAGCACCAGGATGGGCGTCGGCGTCTCGGCCATGATCCGGGCGATCCCCGAGAACCCGTCGGCGTCGGGCATCTCCAGGTCCATGGTGACGACGTCCGGGTGGAGGGCGCCGACGAGGGCCGCGGCGGCGCGGCCGTCCTCGGCGGTCCCCACCACCTCGAAGCCCGGATCGGCGGCGACCACCCGCGCGAGGAGCTGGCGGAAGAGCTCCGAGTCGTCGGCGACCAGGACCCGGACCGGCCGGTCGCCGCTCAATGCGCCACCCCGCAGAGCCGCTCCAGCGCGTCGGCGAGCGTCCGGGCGTCGAGCTCCCCCTTCACCAGGTAGGCGTCGGCGCCGGCGTCCACCCCGCGCCGCCGCTCCTCCGGGGCCGAGAGCGACGAGAGGATGAGGACCGGGAGGGCGGCGAGGTCCGGGGTGGCCCGCACCCGGCGGGTGAGGTCGATCCCGTCGAGGCCGGGCATCTGCACGTCGGTGATCAGGATCGCGTGCCCCCCGCCCTGGAGCCGGCGCCAGCCCTCCTCGCCGTCCGCCGCCTCGTCGACCTCGTGGCCGAGGGACCGGAGGAGCGCCGCCTCGGCCTCGCGGGCGACGAGGGAGTCGTCGACGAGCAGGACCCGCAGCCGGCGCGCCGCCCCGGGGTGGGCGCCGACCGGGGCGGTGGCCCGGCGGGCGGCGGCGACGAGATCGGCGGTCGAGAGGAGGAGCGCCACCCGGCCGTCCTCGAGCGCCGCGGCGCCGGTCACGTACCGCATCCCCTTCAGGAAGGCGCCCGGCGCCTTCACCGCCACCTCGCGCTCCCCGTGGAGCCCGTCGACGACCAGCGCCGCCCCGTCGGTGCCGTGGGAGAGGTAGGCGACCGCCGGCCGGGGGTGGCGGGGCCCGCCGTTGAGCGAGAGGAGCGGCCCCAGCGCCACCAGCGGGAGGAGGCGGCCGCGGTGCTCGACGGTCCGGATCCCGGCCACCTCGGCGATCGCGTCCGGGTCGAGCCGGCCGACCGCCTCGACGTCGGCGGCCGGCAGCCCGTAGACGTCCTCGTCGATCTTCACCAGGAGGACCTTCATGAGCGAGAGCGACTGGGGCAGCCGGAGGACGAAGCGGGTCCCGCCGCCGGCGACCGGCTCGACCGTCACCGCGCCGCCGAGCGCCGCGGCCCGGCGCCGGACGACGTCCAGGCCGATCCCCCGGCCGCTCGTCTCCCCGGCCCGCGCGCGGGTGGAGAAGCCCGGGGCGAAGACCAGGTCGAGGGCCGCCCGGTCGCTCGCCGCCGCGGCCCCGCCCTCGCCGAGCAGCCCGCGCTCGCGGGCCGCCCGCCGGATCGCCTCCGGGTCGATCCCGCGCCCGTCGTCCTCGACGGTGAGGACCAGGAGGTCGCCGTCGGCCCGGGCGGAGATGGTGAGCCGGCCGGCGCGCGGCTTCCCGGCCGCCTCCCGGGCCGCCGGGGTCTCGAGGCCGTGGTCGATCGCGTTCCGGACGAGGTGGACGAGCGGATCGTTCAGCGCGAGGAGGATCGCCTTGTCGACGCCGGTCTCGGCGCCGGAGAGCACCACCTCGACCTCCTTCTCCTGCTCGCGGGCCATCTCGCGCGCGGCGCGGGGGAAGGCGGCCAGGACGCCGGAGAGCGGGATGAGCCGCGCGGCGCCGATCCGCTCGGCGAGGAGGGAGAACTGCGCCTGCGCCCCCTGGACCGCCTCGGTGTGGGCGCGGAGGAAGCGGAAGGTGTCGGAGCGGAGGAGGTGGACGTCCCCCTCGAGCCGCGCGGCGGCCGCGCCGCCCGCCCCGGCGCGCCGGAGCGACTCGGCGATCCCCCCGACCCGGTCGAGGAGCCGGCTCCAGCGGCCCACCAGGGCGCCGAGGTCGCGCGCGCGGCGCAGCGCCCGGGCGCCGTCGACCAGCACGTCGCCGGAGATGGCGGCGATCTCGTCGAGCCGGTCGACGTCGACGCGGATCGAGGTGGTGGCGCGCTCGCCGCCGGCGGCCAGCCTGGCCGCCG
>JAJXSQ010000299.1 GCA_021784495.1 Myxococcales bacterium
GTCCGCCGCCACGCCGCCCGCCCTGCCCCCCGCCGCCGAGGAGCTCGCCGAGCCGGCGCCGCCCGCGACCACGGTCCTGCCGCCGCCCCCCTCCCGCCCCGAGATCGTCGTGCCCGCCGCCCTCCTCGCCAGGCCGCGGGGGAAGAAGAAGGAGAAGAAGGAGGCGCCCGCCTTCGCCTTCACCAAGGCCGGCGACGTCTTCCGGCTCCCCTCGACCGACCTGCTCGACCAGCACGAGGAGAAGGCGGCGGACGTCGACACCGGGGGGCTCACCCGGACCGCCGAGGTGATCGTCGCCACCCTCCGCGAGCACGCCGTGGACGGGCAGATCACCTACATCCGGCCCGGCCCGGTGGTGACCCTCTACGAGTTCCTGCCGGTCGGCGGCACCAAGCTGGCGCGGATCGAGAACCTCCACGCCGAGCTGACCATGGCGCTCGCGGCGACCCGGATCCGGATCATCGCGCCCATCCCGGGCAAGGGGGTGGTCGGGATCGAGGTGCCGAACAAGGACCGCGGCACCGTCTTCCTCCGGGACATCCTCGAGTCGGAGACCTTCGGCCAGGCGGGCGGGCTCCTGCCGCTCGGGCTCGGCAAGGACATCGAGGGGGTGCCCTACTGCGTCGACCTCCAGAAGATGCCCCACCTGCTCATCGCCGGCACCACCGGCTCGGGCAAGTCGGTCGGCCTCAACACCATGATCCTGAGCCTCCTCGCCCGGCAGACGCCGGCCGAGGTGCGGATGATCATGGTCGACCCGAAGATGACCGAGCTCTCGCCCTACGAGGACATCCCGCACCTCCTCCTCCCGGTGGTGACCGACCCGCAGAAGGCCTCCCGGGCGCTCCAGTGGGCCGTCGACGAGATGGAGCGGCGGACGCAGATCCTGGCCGACACCGGGGTGCGCGACCTGAAGAGCTACAACGCCCGGGTGGAGCGCCACCGGGCGGAGGGGACGAGCCTGGAGGAGGAGCTGGCGCCGCCGCCCCACCGGCTGGTGGTGGTGGACGTCGCCGCCGGCGAGACGGAGGAGAGCGCCGCGGCGCGCGCCGCCGCCGAGGGCGCGGAGGGCGGCGGGCCGGGCGCCCTCGCGGCCAGCCCCGAGTACGAGGATCCGACCGCGCCGCCCCCGGCCGATCCGGTCGCGGCGCGCGACACCCCGCGGGCGCCGCAGAAGCTCCCCTACATCGTGGTGATCATCGACGAGCTCGCCGACCTCATGCAGACCGCCGCGCGGGACGTCGAGATCTCGCTCGCCCGGCTGGCCGCCAAGGCGCGCGCCACCGGCATCCACCTGGTGGTCGCGACCCAGCGCCCCTCGACCGACGTGGTGACCGGGACCATCAAGAACAACTTCCCGGCCCGCATCTCCTTCCGGCTGGGGAGCCGGCACGACTCGCAGACGATCATCAACGGGCCGGGGGCCGAGAGCCTGCTGGGGAACGGCGACATGCTGGTGATGACCGCCACCCAGCCGCTCACCCGCGTCCAGGGGGCCTTCGTCTCGGAGGACGAGCTGCAGCGGGTCGTCGGCTTCCTCAAGGAGCAGGGGCGGCCGGTCTACGACGAGACCATCCTGAAGGCGCGCGACGGCGCCGCCGACGGGGGTCGGTGGGGGGACGAGGAGGACCCGGTCTACGACCAGGCGATCGAGATCGTCGCCCGGATGGACGAGGTCTCGGTCTCCAAGCTCCAGCGCGAGATGCGGCTCGGCTACAACAAGGCGGCCAAGATCATCGAGCGGATGGAGCGCGAGGGGCTGGTCGGGCCGGCGAACGGCGTCCGGCCGCGCCAGGTGCTGATGCGCGCCGGGACCCCGGGCGAGCCGAGCGAGCAGCCGAACGTCTGATCCCGGCGCGGCCGGCCGCGGGGGCCGGGCCGGGCGTCAGCTCCCGGCCGGCGGCGAGCGCCGCCGCAGCTCCTCGCCGCGCAGGAGCCGCCCGATGTTCTCGCGGTGGCGCCAGAAGATCATCGCCGCGATGAAGATCCCCGCCCAGCTGACCGGCGAGCCGGGCCCCCGGATCACCAGGACGCCGGCGGCGCAGACCGCCGCCCCGCCGAGGGAGCCGACCGACGAGGTCCGGGTCGCGGCGTAAGCCAGGGCCCAGGTCGCGAGCCCGGCCGCCGCGGCCCAGGGGGCGAGCACCGCGAAGATGCCGAGCCCGGTCGCCACGCCCTTGCCGCCCTTGAAGCCGAGCCAGACCGGGTAGAGGTGGCCCGCGAAGGCGGCCATCGCCACCCCCATCTCCCAGAGCTCGGCGCGCGGCGTCCCGGCCAGGAGCCGGCGGGTCAGGACGATCGGCAGCATCGCCTTGGCGGCGTCGAGCACCAGGACCGCCACCCCCATCGCCCGCCCGCCGGCGCGGGCCGCGTTGGTGGCGCCGATGTTCCCGGAGCCGACCGTCCGGACGTCCACCCCGAGGAAGATCCGGGCGAGCAGGAGGCCGAAGGGGATGGAGCCGCTCAGGTAGCCCGCGACCACCAGCGCGGCGCCGAGGAGGGGATCGTTCATCGGGTCAGCCCCGGTGGGCCACGAGCCAGGCCCAGTTGGCGAGGAGGGCGGCGAGCCCGAGCCCGCCCGCCCAGCGGAGGGCCCGGGTGGAGGGCGAGGGGAGCGGCCGGCCGAGCGCGAGGCGGAGGAGATCGAGCGGGACCGCGGCCCAGGCCGCCCCCGCGAGGAGCGCACCGAGCGGGCTCGCGGCGACGGCCCGGCGCACCTCGCCGTGGGCCAGGGCGACGAAGGCGTGGGTCATCCCGCAGGTGGCGCAGGGGATGCCGAAGGTCCCCTTCACCGGGCAGGTGTAGGGCAGCGAGAGGACGGGGAGGAAGCGCGCCACCAGGAAGGAGAGGAGGGCGATCCCGGCGAGGACCTCGGCGTGGCCGGGCGCGCGCGCGGCGCCGGTCGTCGCCCGGGCGTCCATCAGAGGTTCGTCGAGTCCCCCGCCCCGCGCTGGAGCGCGTCGAGCATCGGGCGGAGGGTGTGGGCGAGCGAGCTCGCCCCGAGGATCCCGAGGCCGCAGCAGCCGAGGAGCAGGAGCAGGACCGGGCCGAAGACCGCCGCCGCCGCCTTGCCCGGGCCGCAGCGCTGCGCCTCGCCGAGCCCGATGATCAGCACCACCAGGTACCAGGTGACCGCGAGGAGGCCGCCGCAGCCCGGGACGACCCGCAGGAGGTTGAGCCCGGCCGCGTAGGCGACGACGGTGAGGGTGGCGTCGAAGCCGCGCCCGCCGCCGCGCAGGATCCGGAGGAGGAGGTGGAGCACCGCCGCCACCAGGTAGATCCCGACGAAGGCGGTGAGCGGGGCGATCACCATCTCGAGGAGGGCCATCCGGCCGATGGTCGCCTCGGTGAGGAACCGGACGATCCGCGCCTGGTCGGGCGGCATGTCCTTCACCACGTCGGAGAGCATCGCCATGGTGGCGGCGCTCGAGAAGTAGCCGTAGGCCGCCGAGGCGACGGTGCCGACGGAGGAGGCGATCACCCCGAAGAGCAGGGCGGCGCCGGCCTGGTCGATCCGCACCAGCCGGAAGAACTGGGTCGGCTGGGTGGCGACCAGCTTGAAGGTCTCGAGGAAGGCGGGGAGGAAGCCGCGGGTGGCGCGCTCGGCGAACGGGGCGGCGCGCTCCGGCCGCGGCGGCGGCGGGCCGCCCACCGGGCCCCAGCCGCCCGGGG
>JAJXSQ010000300.1 GCA_021784495.1 Myxococcales bacterium
GCCCCGCCGGACCCGGCCGGCGCGGGCGCGGCGCCGGCGGCGGCGCCGAGGTAGGCCCGCCGGACCCCCTCGTCGTGGAGGAGCGCCGCCGCGGCTCCGGCGAGCCGGAGCTGCCCCTGCTCGATGACGTACCCGCGATCGGCCACCTCGAGCGCGCGCCAGGCGAGCTGCTCGACGAGGAGCATGGTGAGCCGCCGCTCCCGCTTGAGCCGCGCCACGAGCGCGAAGACCTCGTCGATCACCACCGGCGCGAGCCCCATCGACGGCTCGTCGAGGAGGAGGAGCCGCGGCCGGGCGACGAGCGCCCGGGCGATGGCCAGCATCTGCTGCTCGCCGCCGGAGAGCGTCCCGGCGAGCTGCCGGCGCCGCTCGGCGAGCCGGGGGAAGGTCGCGTACATCTCCTCGACGTCGGCGGCCACCGCCCGCCGCTCGCCGCGCCGCAGCCGGAGGTAGGCGCCGAGGGCGAGGTTGTCCTCGACCGACTGGCCGGCGAAGACCCGCCGCCCCTCGGGGACGTGCACCAGCCCGAGCGCGGCGATGGCGTGCGCCCCGAGCCGCCCGAGCGGGCGGCCGTCGAAGCGGATCTCCCCCTCGGTCGGGCGGAGGAGGCCGCTCACCGCCTTGAGGGTGGTGGTCTTCCCGGCGCCGTTCGAGCCGATGATGGCGACCGTCTCCCCCTCGCCGACCTCGATCGAGAGGCCGTGCAGGGCGCGGATCTTCCCGTAGTCGACGGTGAGCCGCTCGACCTCGAGGAGCGGGCGGGTCACGCCGGCACCCCCGCCGGGCCGGCGCCGAGCGCGCCCCCCGGAGCGCCCGGCGCCCCGGGCGCGCCGGTGGCCGAAGGGTGGGCGCCCAGGTAGGCCTCGATCACCGCCGGGTCGGCCTGGACGGCCGCCGGCGTCCCCTCGGCGATCTTCCGGCCGAAGTCGAGGACGGAGACGGTGTCGCAGACGCCCATGACCATGTCCATGTGGTGCTCGATCAGCAGGACCGTCACGCCCGCGGCCGCGATCCGGCGCACCAGCGCGCTGATCGCCTCGATCTCCGAGGAGGTGAGGCCGGCGGCCGGCTCGTCGAGGAGGAGGATCCGCGGGCGACCGGCGAGGGCCCGCGCGAGCTCCAGCCGCCGCGCCTGGCCGTAGGCGAGGTTGGAGGCGCGCTCGAAGGCCACCGCCTCGATCCCCACGAAGCGCAGGAGGGCGTAGGCCCGGGCCCGCGCCGCCCGCTCCTCCCGCCGCGCCGCGGGGGTGGAGAGGACGACCTGGAGGAGGCTCGCCCGGAACGACGGGTGGAGCCCGACGAGGACGTTCTCCAGGACCGTCAGGTCGCCGAAGAGCTGGAGGTTCTGGAAGGTGCGGGCCATCCCCGCCCGGGCCCGCCGCGCGGTCGGGACGCGCGCCAGGTCGCGGCCGAAGCTCTCGATCCGGCCGCCGCTCGGCGCGTAGAGCCCGGTGAGGAGGTTCACCGTGGTGCTCTTGCCGGAGCCGTTCGGCCCGATGAGGCCGCGGACGGTGCCGCGGGGGACCGAGAGGGAGAGCTCGTTCACCGCGACGAGCCCGCCGAAGCGCATGGTGACGCCCTGGAGCCGGAGGGCGTCCCCCTCGCCGGGGGGCGCGAGCCCGGAGAGGACGTCGATCCCCTCCGCCGCGGCGGCGAGCGCGCCCCGGTCCCGCTCGCGCGCCCGCGCCCCGAGCCGGACGGTGAGCCGGCGGATCACCCCCGCCGCCCCCTCCGGCAGGTAGAAGAGGACCACCAGCAGCAGGAGCCCGAAGACCATGAGCCGGTAGTCCTGGAAGGCGCTGAAGAGGTCCGGGAGGAGCACCGCCACCGCCGCGCCGATCAGGTTGCCGAGCACCGACCGGACGCCGCCGAAGATGAGGGCGATGAGGTACTCGACCGAGAGGTTGTAGCTGAAGGTGTTGGGCGCGACGTAGGAGTCGATCTGCGAGAAGAGGCCGCCGGCGAGCCCGGCCACCCCCGCCGACAGGACGAAGGCCCAGACCTTGTAGTAGGGGCGGCTGATCCCCGAGCAGGCGGCCGCGACCGCGCTCCCCTTGATCGCCGCGAAGGCCCGCCCCCAGAAGCTCCGCCCCAGGTTCGCGAGCCCCCAGAGCACCGCGACCAGGATGGGGTAGAGCAGGTAGACGTAGCGGCTCTCGGCGAAGTCCACCCCGCCGATGACCAGGCGGGGGAGCGTGACGCCGCGGGTGCCGTTCGTCAGCGTCTCCTGCTCGTTGATGGCGGTGAAGATGATCAGCCCGTAGGCGATGGTGATCACCGCGAGGTACGGCCCCGAGGAGCGGAGCGCCGGGAACCCGAGCGCGAAGCCGGCGCCGGCGGCGAGGAGCACCCCGGCCGCGAGCGCGAGGAGGAAGGGCACCTGGGGGAAGGCGGTGACCGTCGAGTCGGGGTTCAGGGCCGGGGTCGCGGTGAGCATGGCCACCGTGTAGGCGCCGATGGCGAAGAAGCCGGCGTGGCCGATCGAGACGTCGCCGATGTAGCCGACCACCAGGTCGAGCGAGGCGACGAGGAGGGTGTAGACGAGGATCCGGGTGCCGATCGCCTGGATCCAGTAGGGGTTCCGCACCAGGACCGGCGCCAGCAGCGGGAGGACGAGGAGGAGCGGCCAGAGCCGCCGCGCCCCCCGCCCCGCCCCCGGCCCGCCCGCCCCCGCCCGCCCGCCGGCCACGCTCAGACCTTCCGGATGGCGGCGCGGCCGAAGAGGCCGGACGGGCGCACGAGGAGGAGCACGATCAGGATGACGAAGCCCGGGACGTCCTTGTAGCCGGTCGAGACGAAGCGCGCGGTGAGGCTCTCGGAGAGGCCGATCACCAGGCCGCCGACCACCGCGCCCAGGCCCGACTCGAGCCCGCCGATGATCGACGCGGCGTAGGCCTTCACCCCGAGCACCGTGCCCATGGTGGCCGAGACGAGGGTGATGGGCGCGACCAGCATCCCGCCGGCGGCGGCGATCGCGGCCGAGACCGCGAAGGAGAGGAGGACGATGCGCCGCTGGTCGATGCCCATGAGGCTCGCCGTCTCCCGGTCCTCGGAGACGGCGGTGAGCGCCTTGCCGAGGAGGGTCCTCCGGCGGAGCACCTCGACGAGCGCCACGATCCCGAGCGAGACGCCGATGATCAGGATCTCCTGCGGGTAGACGCCGATGCCGCCCCCGGGCCGGCCGCCGGAGAAGAGCCGGATCGGATCGTCCCCGAGCGGGGAGCGCATCTTGAAGTCGTCGGTCGACCACCAGACCTCGACGCCGTTCCGGATGACGATGCCGAAGGCGAGCGTCGCCAGGATCCAGGCGTAGGGGGAGCGGGTCCGGAGCGACGGCTCGACCGCCACCTTCTGGAGCACCACCCCGGTGACCGCCCCGACCGCCAGCACCCCGGCCACCGCCGCCGCCGCCGGCCAGGCGTGGGTCATCGCCAGGACGAAGCCGGTCACCCCCCCGAGCATGAGGATGTTGCCGAGGGAGAAGTTGAGCGTCCGCGAGGTGGCGAAGGTGATGTTGTAGCCGAACGCGACCAGCGCGTAGATCATCCCCTGGGCGACGCCGCTCCAGAGGATCTGCAGGGTGTTCATCCCGTCGGCCCGCCTCCCCGGGCGCCCGCGGGACGGGCCACGGCGCCCGCCCCGGGGGCGCGCCGGCCGCCCGC
>JAJXSQ010000301.1 GCA_021784495.1 Myxococcales bacterium
TCGCCTGGCTCGGGCGCGGCGGCCGCGCCGAGGGCTACCTCGTGGTCGCCGATCCGCTCCGCGACGACGCCCCGGCCGCGGTGGCGGCGCTGCGGGCGCTGGGGCTGGAGGTCGCCCTGGTGAGCGGCGACGCGGCGGCGACGACCGCGGCGGTGGCGGCCCGGCTCGGGGTGCCGGCCGTGGCCGAGGCGAGCCCCCAGGCCAAGCTCGCGCTGGTGGCGGCGCGGGAGGCGGCGGGCGCCCGGGTGCTCCTCGTCGGCGACGGGATCAACGACGCCCCGGCGCTGAGCCGCGCCTCGCTCGGCGTCGCGATGGGGCGGGGGACCGACGTGACGCTGGAGAGCGCCGACGCCGTGCTGGTGCGCGACGATCTCGCCCTCCTGCCGGCGCTCGTCCGGCTCGGCCGCCGGACCACCGCCGTCATCCGGCAGAACGTCTTCTGGGCGCTCGTCTACAACCTGGTGGCGCTCCCGGCGGCGGTGGCCGGGCTCGTCCACCCGATCGTCGCCGCCGCCGCCATGGCCGCCTCGAGCGCGTTCGTGGTCGCGAACTCGCTCCGGCTCCGGCGCGCGCTGCGGGGGGTGCCGTGAGCCTGCTCGGGCTGATCCTCCTCTCGCTCTCGCTCGGGCTCCTCGCCTGGCTCGGCTTCGTCTGGTCGGTGCGCAGTGGCCAGTACGACGATCCGGAGGGGCCGAAGTACCGGATGCTCGACGACGACGACGACGCGGCCGGACCGGGCGGCGCGGGGCGAGGCGCGCGCCCCGGCCCGCCGCCGGACCGACCGCCGCGCGGCTGAGGGACGGCGGATTCCGCAGGCGTCGCGGGGGCTTCCGGCCGCGGAAACGTGGACCAGACCGGTCGCATAAGCGGCCGTTCTCAGGGCCGTTTTCCTGGGGCGGCGGCTGACACACCCCGGCAGGACGTGGTATGCGAGCGGCGCACTCCGGGGGGTGCCCCCGGACCTCACATCGCACGGCGCAGACCGAGGAGAGACCACGTGATCGAGGCGTACCTGAAGCACGAGGCGGAGCGGAAGGCGCAGGGCATCCCGGCCAGGCCGCTCGATCCCGAGCAGACCCGCGAGCTGTGCAAGCTCCTCGCGAAGCCGCCGAAGGGGAAGGAGCAGCTCCTCCTCGACCTCCTCTCGAACCGGATCTCCCCCGGCGTCGACCCCGCCGCCGAGGTGAAGGCGGCCTTCCTCGCCGAGCTGGTGAAGGGCAAGGGGAAGTGCCCGGTCATCGACCGGAGGCGGGCGATCGAGCTCCTCGGGACGATGGGCGGCGGCTACAACGTCCCGCCGCTGATCGCCGCGCTCAAGGTGAAGGCGCTCGCCGACGACGCCGCCCGCGCGCTCTCCGGCCTCACCTACGTCTACGACGCGTTCGACGAGGTGGCGGCCCTCTCCAAGGCCAAGAACGCCGCCGCCCGGAAGGTCCTCGAGTCCTGGGCCGCCGCCGAGTGGTTCACCTCCCGCAAGGGCGTCCCGGAGCAGGTGCGGGTGAAGGTCTTCCGGGTGGACGGGGAGATCAACACCGACGACTTCTCGCCGGCCGGCGACGCCGCCACCCGCCCGGACATCCCGCTCCACGCGCTGGCGATGGGGAAGACCAAGTTCCCCGGCGGGCTCGCGACCATCGCCGCCTACCGCGCCGAGGGGTTCGAGGTCGCCTTCGTCGGCGACGTGGTGGGGACCGGCTCCTCGCGCAAGAGCGCCTGCAACAGCGTCCAGTGGGCCATCGGCGAGGACATCCCCTTCGTCCCCAACAAGCGGCGGGGCGGGGTGATCATCGGCGGCGTCATCGCCCCGATCTTCTTCAACACCGCCCAGGACTCGGGCGCCCTCCCGATCAAGGCGGACGTGTCGAAGCTGCGGATGGGCGACGTGGTGGTCGTCGACACCGTGAAGGGCCAGATCCGGAGCGAGGGGGGCGAGGTGCTCTCCACCTTCGCGCTCGCGCCCGAGACGATCGGCGACGAGTTCCGCGCCGGCGGCCGCATCCCGCTCATCATCGGCCGCGCCCTCACCGAGCGCGCCCGCAAGCTGCTGAAGAAGGGGCCGGCCGCCCTCTTCGTCACCAAGGTGAACCCGGCCCCGCGCAAGGGGCAGAAGTACTCGCTCGCCCAGAAGATGGTCGGCCAGGCCTGCGGCCTCCCCGGCGCGCTCCCCGGCTGGTACGTCGAGCCGCGGATGACCACCGTCGGCTCCCAGGACACCACCGGGCCGATGACCGCCGACGAGCTGAAGGAGCTCGCCTGCCTGAAGTTCCAGGCGCCGATGGTGATGCAGTCCTTCTGCCACACCGCCGCCTACCCGAAGGCGGCCGACGTGAAGATGCACGCCACGCTCCCCGACTTCGTCCGGGCGCGCGGCGGCGTCGCCCTCCGCCCCGGCGACGGCGTCATCCACTCCTGGCTCAACCGCCTCCTGCTCCCCGACACCGTCGGGACCGGCGGCGACAGCCACACCCGCTTCCCCATCGGCATCTCCTTCCCGGCCGGCTCGGGGCTCGTCGCCTTCGGCGCCGCGCTCGGCTTCATGCCGCTCGACATGCCCGAGAGCGTCCTGGTCCGCTTCCGGGGGAAGCTCCGGCCCGGGATCACCCTGCGCGACGTCGTGAACGCCATCCCGCTCTGGGCCATCCGGCAGGGGCTCCTCACCGTCCCGAAGAAGGGGAAGAAGAACGTCTTCAACGGCCGCATCCTCGAGATGGAGGGGCTCCCCGACCTGACCGTCGAGCAGGCCTTCGAGCTCACCGACGCCGCCGCCGAGCGCTCCGCCGCCGCCGCCGCGGTCGCCCTCTCCAAGGAGACGATCGCCACCTACCTCCGCTCGAACGTCGCGCTGATGCGGAAGATGATCGCCGACGGCTACGGCGACCGCGCGGCCTTCGAGAACCGGATCGCCGCGGTCGAGAAGTGGCTGAAGAAGCCGGCGCTCCTGGAGGCCGACGCCGGCGCCGACTACGCCGCGGTGATCGAGATCGACCTCGCCGAGATCACCGAGCCGATCGTCGCCTGCCCGAACGACCCGGACGACGTGAAGGTCCTCTCCGAGGTGGCCGGGGCGCCGATCCACGACGTCTTCCTCGGCTCCTGCATGACGAACATCGGCCACTTCCGCGCCGCCGGCGAGATCTGGAAGGGGCAGAAGTTCAACCCGGCGGTCCGCACCTGGCTCTGCCCGCCGACGCGGATGGACCAGCAGCAGCTCCGCGACGAGGCCTACTTCACCACCTACAGCGCGATCGGCGCCCGGATCGAGACCGCCGGCTGCTCGCTCTGCATGGGGAACCAGGCGCGGGTCCCGGACGGCGTCACCGTCTTCTCGACCTCCACCCGGAACTTCGACGACCGGATGGGGAACGGCGCCCGGGTCTACCTCGGCTCCGCCGAGCTCGGCGCCCTGGCGGCGAGCCTCGGGAAGCTGCCGACGCCGGCCGAGTACTTCGAGGCCTTCTCCTCCCGGATCGCCCCGAAGCTGGCGCAGGTCTACCGGTACCTGCAGTTCGACGAGCTGGCGGAGTACCGCCCGCAGCCGAAGAAGCTGCGGGTCGTCGCCTAGCCGGCGACCGCCTCCGCGCCTCCGGTCCTCCCCGCGGGGGCCGCTCCACCCGGGGCGGCCCCCGCGCCGTCCGCGGCCGCCCGGCCCCCGGCG
>JAJXSQ010000302.1 GCA_021784495.1 Myxococcales bacterium
CCGGCGGGAGCGCGCCGGGCGCCGCGCGGTCGCCGGCGCGCGCGCGCGCGCTCGAGGAGGCGGTGCTGGCGGGCGGCTGCTTCTGGGGGATGCAGGACCTCCTGCGGAAGATCCCCGGGGTGGTCGAGACCGAGGTCGGCTACACCGGCGGCTGGCTCGAGCGGCCGCGCTACGAGGACACGCACGGCGGCCGCTCGGGCCACGCCGAGGCGGTCCGCGTCCGCTTCGACCCGGCGGTCCTCTCCTACGCCGAGCTGCTCGAGCGCTGGTTCTTCCGGATGCACGATCCGACGACGCCCGACCGGCAGGGGAACGACGTCGGCACCCAGTACCGGAGCGCCATCTTCGTGGCCGGCGAGGCGCAGCGCGCGACGGCGGAGGCGGTCCTGGCCCGGGTCGAGGCCTCGGGGCGCTGGCCGCGCCCGCTCGCCACCCGGATCGAGCCGGCCGCCGCCTGGTACCCGGCCGAGGATCACCACCAGGACTACCTGGAGAAGAACCCGGGCGGCTACACCTGCCACTGGCTGCGGCCGTAGGGACGCGTGGCCGACGACTTCGACCCGGGCGCCTTCCGCCGGGAGCTGACCGACCGGCTGGCGGTCGCCGTCCAGACCCTCCGGGGCCGGGTCGGCACCGAGCACCTCTACGTCTTCGCGCTGGTCACCAGCGGGCCGGACCGCTTCGCCTTCGTCCGCGCCTCGGCCAACACCGAGGAGGCGCTCACCCGGAGCGCGGCGGCGATGGCGACGCTCGACGGCCGCTACCGCGGCGAGGCGGGGCGGCGGCTCCTGCGCTGGAGCCCGCCGCACTGGGAGCACCACGACTTCGACCCGGCGATCGGCGCGCTGGAGCTCCCCGACCCCGGGGCCCGGACGCCGCGCCTCGACCGGGCGATCCACGGGGCGATGGCCGGCGCGCTCCGGACCCTCGACCGGGCCGGCCTCTTCGGCCGCGGCGCCGACCGCTGCTTCCTGACGGTGAACATCTGCGGCGAGCGCGGCGGCGACCCGCTCTTCCGCCGTGGGCTCGCCCTCCTCAACCCCCGGCCGGCGGTGGAGCGGCTCCTCCACGAGACCGCCAAGGCCCCCCTGGTCCGCTGCCTCAACCGCGCGCCGCGGCGCGAGCGGATGCGGAGCTGGCTCGCCCTCTACGAGGACCTCTACCTGGAGTGGCGGACCCCCGTCGCCGAGGAGGCGCGGGCCCGGGGGATCTCGCCGTGGGACGTCGAGGAGGAGCTGGTCCGGATCGGCCCGCGGGTGATCCCGGCGCTCGTCGACCTGCTCGCCCACTACGGCTTCGCGCCGGCCTTCGACCGGAGCCGGGCGCTCGAGACGCGCGAGGTCTGGCTCGCCGGGAGCGCCCTCTTCCTGGTGCCGCGGATCGGGGCGGTCTCGGAGCGGGAGGTCCGGCGGCTCCAGGAGCTGGTCGGCCGGTTCGCCGAGCGCGACCGGCGCCTCCGCGTCGCCTCGACGCTCGCCGAGAACACCGCGCGCGTCCTCCACGCGCTCCGGCCCCGCCGCTTCCCGGAGAGCCGGCTCGATCCGGCCACCTTCAAGCTGCTGAACCCCGAGCCCTTCCTGCCCGGGCCGGGGCGCGCGTCCGCCTGAGGCGCCGGGCCGCCGCGCGCGGGGGGCCGCGATCAGCCGGCGGCGGGCGGGGCGAGCGCGGCCAGGGCCGCGGCGAGGTCGGCCGGGATCGGCGCCTCGAGCCGGAGGCGCGCGCCGGTCACCGGGTGGTCGAGCTCGAGCCGGAGCGCGTGGAGCATGACCCGCGGGACGGCGATCGCCCCGACCATGGCCGGCCCGCCGTAGCGCGGATCGCCGAGGAGGGGCGCGCCCAGGTGGGCGAGGTGGACCCGGACCTGGTGCGTCCGCCCGGTCTCGGGCCGCGCCTCGACGAGGGCGGCGGCGCCGGCGCGGAGCGTCCGGTAGCGGGTGGCGGCCGGATCGCCCCCGGGGGTCACGACCCGGCGCCCCGGCCGCCGCGGATCCTTGCCGATGGCCAGGTCGATCCGCCCCTCGGGCGGGGACGGCGCGCGCGCGCAGAGGGCGAGGTAGGTCTTCTCCGGGCCCCCGGCGCGGAAGGCCTCGGAGAGCGCGGCGGCGGCGGCGCGGGTCCGGGCGAGGACCGTCACCCCGGAGGTCTCGCGGTCGAGCCGGTGGACGACGGTGACCGGGGCGCCGAGCAGCGCCCCGACGAGCTCCGGCAAGGTGCCGCGGTCGCTGGTGAGCGTCGGCTGCGCCGGCACCCCGGACGGCTTGTCGACCGCGACCAGGTGCTCGTCGGCGTAGAGGAGGCGGTCCCGCTCGAGCGGCGCGTCCGGCGCCGCCGGGCGCCCGCCCTCCTCGAGGTTGACCGTGACCGCGGCGCCGTCGCGGACGAGCTTGCCGGCCACCTTGCAGCGCTTCCCGCCGACGAAGACGCCGCCGGCGTCGATGGCGCGGCGCGCCAGGCCGCGGGAGATCCCGCCGCGCGCGGCGACGAAGCGGTCGAGCCGCTCGCCGTCGTCGCCCGGTCCGGCGAGGAGCGCGAGCCGCTTCACGCGCTCCCCTCCGCGGCGGCGGTCCGGCCGCGGCTCAGCTCTGCGCCGAGGGGCAGGTGGCGCAGGCGGGCGAGGCGTCCGACTTCTTCTCGCAGGCCGGCGCCGGGGCCGAGGCCTTCGACGGCTTGTAGTCGGTCTGGTAGAAGCCGGAGCCCTTGAAGGAGAAGGCGCTCGCGCTCATGAGCTTGGTGACCCGGGAGCCGCAGGCCTCGTGGGTCTCGAGCGGTGGCGCCGACATCTTCTGGATCACGTCGAAGCGGCCGCACTTGGGACAGTCGTACTCGTAGATCGGCATGGTCTAGCTCCGCTCCAGAACGTAAGGGCCACCCCGCGCCTGTCAAGCCGGCGAGGTGGTAGAACCGGGCCGGAGGGCGCCTCTCTACCATGGACGGCGACGAGATCGACAGGGTGGCGGGCGACCTGGACGCCCTGCTCGCCGCCCTCGGCGAGGAGCGGCTCCGCCACCTCGCCGGGGTCGAGCCCGACCCACGGCTCCGGCCGCTCTTCGCCGCCCACCCCGGCGTCGCCCACCGCGAGACGATCGCCGCGCTGCGGGCGGCCGGCCGGCGGGAGCTCGCCGATCGCGTCGCCGCGCTGCGGGCGGAGCGGACCGTCGCCGGGCTCGAGGAGCGCTGGCGGGCGGCCGAGGCGAGCGCGGTCGTCGCCGCGCCGGACGGCCCCATCCCCCTCGGCGAGGCGGAGCGGCGCCTGCCCCGCGAGGCGGACCGCTCCCGCCGGCTCTCCCTCGCCGCGGCGATCGAGGAGGCGCTCGGCCCGGCCGCCCGGGACCGCGAGGAGGCGGCCGAGGCGCAGGTCCGCGCCCGGGCGGAGGGAGGGCTGGTGCCAGGCTGGGAGCGGGTGATCGCCGGGGAGCGGCTCCTGGCGGCGACCGACGACGCCTACGGCGACCTCCTCGCCTTCGTCGCCCGCCGCGACCTCGGGCTCGACCCCGCGCCGCGCGGCGACCTCCGCCGGCCGGACCTCCTCCGGCTCGCCGAGGCCCCGGCCCTCGACCGGCTCTTCGGCGCCGCCGCGCTCGCGCCGCTGCTGCGCGACGCGGCCGGCGCCATCGGCGTCGATCCCGGCGCGCTCCGGATCGATCGGGTC
>JAJXSQ010000303.1 GCA_021784495.1 Myxococcales bacterium
GTCGCCGAGGCGCGCCGCGTCGACGCCTTCCTCACCCGCCTCTCCGACGAGACGGGCGGCAAGGTCGGCTACCGCGACGACCCCTTCGCCCAGTACCTCTCGGCCCTCCTCTACGAGGACGGCGGCCACCCCGACGACGCGCGCATCGCCCGCACCCAGGCCGCCCAGGCGGTCCCGGTCGGCCCGGTCGTCCTCCCCCCCGACCCCGGCGGCTCCCCGCCCGAGTTCGGCGAGCTGGTCCTGGTCCACTTCAACGGGATCGCCCCGCGCCGCGAGTCCCACTCGATCCAGGTCGCCTGGAACGACGCGCTGGTCGCCGTCCAGTCGAACGACGACGCCAGCGACCAGACCAAGGTCCAGCAGGCGCTCACCGCCGGGATCTTCTCCGACGCGATCACCGTCGCCTTCCCGGAGATGGTCCAGGACCCATACCGGATCCAGGCCTCGGTGGTGCTCGCCGACGGCCAGCGGGTCCCGACGACGGTCGTCGAGGACATCGCCGCCCTCTCCCGCGCCGCCCTCCAGGAGCACCTGGCCGCCATCCGGATGAAGTCGATCGCCCGCGCCACCACCAAGTTCCTGCTCGCCAAGCTGATCGAGCACGAGACCTCGAACCAGCTCGGATCGGGGTGGGGGATGATCGCCGGCATCGTCGGCCGCGCCGCCGCCGCCGCCTCCGAGGTGGCCGACACCCGCACCTGGCGGACGCTGCCGGCCGAGATCCGGCTCGCCCGCCTCCGCCTCCCCCCCGGCGTCCACGACGTCGAGGTGGACTACGACGACGCGCGGGGCGCGCTCCTGTATCGTGAGCGGCTCCAGGTGGAGATCCAGCCCGCTCGCCGCACCTACGTCCCGGTCCGCACCGCGCTCTAGCCGGCCTCCGCCTGTTCTGGCCAACCGTGAACCACAAGGAGATCACCGCATGACCCGCACCGCCCTCGTCGCCGCCGCCGGCGCCCTCGCCCTCTCCGCCTGCGGAGGGTCGCGCGAGGTGAAGACCATCGCCACCCCGGACTGCAACGGTCCCGAGTGGACCTGCTTCCAGTCCGGCCCCTGCCCCTTCGCCGAGTTCAAGGACAGCCTCTGCGCCGTCGGCGAGGCGGACAGCATCTCCTCCTACTCGCTCGGCATCCAGGCGGCCGAGACCCGGGCGCGCCGCGAGATGGCGGCGGTCGTCTCCTCCAAGGTCGACGGCTTCACCCGCGCCGTCCAGGACAGCCTCTCCAAGAACAACCTCGGCGAGGACTCGAGCCAGAAGGTCGGCGACCTGGCGCAGAACCTGGTGGAGGAGACCCTCCACGGCGTCGCCATCCCCCGGACCTACTTCAACGCCGACACCAAGGTCTACTACGCGATCGCCGTCCTCGACGTGAAGACCTTCGCCTCGGCGATGAAGGACATGAAGAAGGCGAAGGGGCTCTCCGAGGCCGCCAAGCAGGACATCGACAAGCGCGCCGACGGCATCGTGAACGACTGGCGCGCCGAGGTGGCGCGGAAGAACGGCGCGCCGCAGTAGCCGACCGCGCCGGATCCACGATCGGGCCCGGGCGGCGACGCCCGGGCTCACCCCGCCCTCCCCCGCCTCCGACGGTGCCCCGATGACCGCCTCCCGCACGACCCTCGCCGCCCTCGCCCTCGCCGCCGGCCTCGCCGGCTGCGCCACGACCCAGGTGCAGCGGCTCGACACCAACGCCGTCACCGACCTGAGCGGGCGCTGGAACGACACCGACTCCCGCCTGGTCGCCGAGGCGATGATCCACGACTGCCTCTCCCGGCCGTGGCTCGCCCGCGCGACCGGCGCCAAGGGGTCGCCGCCGGTGGTCATCGTCCAGCAGGTGCGCAACGACAGCATGGAGCACATCTCCACCGGCACCTTCATCGAGGACCTGCAGCGCGCGCTCCTCAACTCCGGGCAGGTCCAGTTCGTGGCCAGCGCGCGCGAGCGCGGGGAGCTGCGGGCCGAGCGCGCCGACCAGGACGTGAACGCCTCCGACGCCACCCGGAAGGCGAACGGCGAGGAGCACGGCGCCGACTTCGCGCTCACCGGGGTGATCCACTCGATCGAGGACCACTCCGGCGGGGAGGCGGCCGTCTTCTACCAGGTGAACCTGAAGCTCCTCGACCTCCGCTCGAACCAGCTGGTCTGGGACGGCGAGAAGAAGATCAAGAAGCTCATCTCCCGCCCCAGCGCGTCGTGGTGACGCCGCGGCGCGCGCCCGGGGCGCGGGAGCGCCCGCCGGTTCGCCGGGGAGGGGGAGTCGACGCCGCGGCCCGCGCCCGAGGCGCGGCCACGGGACCAGGATCCTGCGCCGGGCGGCCGGTCCGCGCCCGCCTGCGCGAAGGGAGCGCCTCATGACCCGATCCATCCACGGGCTCGCCGCGGCGGCGCTCGTCGCCGCCACCGCCTGCTCCACGGCGGCCCGCGCCGCGCCCGCCGGCCCGCCCGACTGGCTCTCCGGCGAGGACTCGAGCTGGCCGACCGCCCTCTACCTCCTCGGCGTCGGCCAGGCCGACGACGCCGCCTCGGCCGCCGCCGCCGCCCGCGGCGAGATCGCCCGGTCGTTCCGCTCGCGCGTCGTCTCCACCACCACCGCCCTCGCCTCGGAGCAGACCACCACCGCCTCCGGGCTCGACGGTGCGGTCGCGGCGTCGAGCCGCCGGGACGACGCCTCCACCTCCGACGACACCACCGTGGCCACCGACCAGCAGCTCGTCGGCGTCCAGATCGCCGCCACCTGGCGCGATCCGGTGACCGCCCGCTTCGCCGCGCTGGCCGTCCTCGATCGGCGCGAGGCCGCGACCCGCCTCCGCGAGCAGCTCCGCGCGCTCGACGCCTCCGCGGCTCCCCTCCTGCCGCTCGTCCGCCCGCCCGCCGCCGGCCTCGACGCCGCGACCGCCGCCCTGAAGCTCGTCGCCGTCGAGCACCGGCGCGAGCCGCTCCTCGCCGACCTCCGGGTCGTCGCCCCCTCCGCGCCGGTCGACGGCGACCGCTACGCCGCCGAGCAGGACGCGGCGAACGCGGCGCTCGGCCGGCTCCGCGTCGCCCTCGTCGCCGCCGGCGAGGGGGCGGTGCAGGTCGGGGGCGGCTTCGCGGCGGGGCTCTCCGAGCTCGGGCTCCAGGTCTCGCCCGGCGGGGACCCGGCGACCGCCGACCTCGTCGCCGAGGTCCACACGTCGATCCAGGACCTGGGGCCGCGCGAGGGCTGGTTCTGGGCCCGGGCCTCGGGCACCGCCACGCTGCGCGACCCGAAGAGCGGGCGGATGCTCCTGCAGCTCGACCGGGCCGCGAAGGGCTCGTCGACCATGCCGGGGGAGGCGCTCCCCCGGGCGGTGCAGGCGCTCGCCGATCAGTTCTCCCGCGCGGTGCCCGGCGCCGCGCGCTCCTGGCTGGGCGGTCCATAGCCGCGCTCGCGCGGTGGTCGAGGGGGTGCTCACGTGAACCATCCGGCAGGTCGAGATATCCGGGGCGCGTCGTGGGCCCTCGGAGCGCTGCTCGGCGCGCTGCTCCTCGCGGCGCCCGCCGCGGCGCTCCCCCAGGAGGCCGGCGGGACGAAGCTGGAGGAGGAGGCGCCCGCCGCGGCGGCGCCGGCGCCCGCGCCCGCGGCGGCTCCCGCGGCGACGCCGACGTCCGC
>JAJXSQ010000304.1 GCA_021784495.1 Myxococcales bacterium
GTCCAGCGCGCGGCGATCACGGCGCCGGCGAACGCCCGCAGGGCGGCGCGCGGATCGCCCCGGAGGCCGGCGTCGGGGAGGCGCGCGGGCGCCGCGCAGGCGGCCAGGAGGGCCGCCGACAGGGCGAGGCCCGGGAGGGCGAGGGGGCGCACGTCGCGCCCTTACCCCATCGCCGGGGAGCGGTCGAGCGACGCGAGCTCCAGGCCGCCGCCGGGGGGCTGGACGCGGACCTCCCCCTCGTCGCCGGCGCGCCCGTGGATCGCGATCTCGACGTCGAGGAAGCGCCGGATCACCGCCGCCACGGTCAGGAGGTGCGGGGTGACCGCCGTCGCGGTGAAGCGGGTGGCGGGGGCGGCGCCGCCCGGGGTGCCGGCGAGCCCCGCGGCGACGAGCGCGGCGGGGAGGAGCAGCTGGTCGGCGAGGTGGCGATCCACGGCCGCGCCGCGCTCGAGGTGCTCGCGGAAGGCGCTCACCGCGCCGTCGGCGGTCTCCTCCGGTCCGCGCTCGCTCCCGCCGATGGCGCCGTGGCCGGAGCGGGTCCGCTCGAAGCTGGCGACGATGAGGACGTGGCTCCCCGGCGGACCGCGAACCGGCACCGGCACGCGCTCGACCTCGGCCACCACCCCGGCGGCCTTGAGCCCCCGGAGGGCGCGGACCACCTGCCGGTCGGCGATCTCGAGCGGCAGCCCCGCCACCATGGAGAGCACCTCGACCTCGCGGAGCACGCCGCGGTGGCGCAGGTCGAGCGGAGGCATCGACCGGACCGGCTCGATCCGCGCGGTGAACTCGCCGGCGCCGCCGGGGTGGAAGCCGGCCGCCTGCAGGCCGAGCTCGAGCCGGAAGCCGAGCCGCGCGACGGCGGGCGCCCAGGCGAGGGCGAGGTCGTGGAAGCTCGGCGCGTGGTCCTGGTGGGTGCCGCCGCGGAGGGTCAGGGTCGAGGTGCCGCCGGCGAGGGCGAGCGGCCAGCAGAGGGTCTGGAGGAGGAGCGGAGTGGACCCGGCGCCGCCCACGTCGACGAGGTGATCCCCCGGCGTCGCGCGCCGGCGCGGGGCGAAGCCGATCCGGGTCGAGCCGGGGTCGTCCCCGGTCAGGTCGGCGTCGCAGAGCCGCGCCGCCGCGCGGGCCAGCTCGCGGTGCTGCGGCCGGAGCCCGGCCTTCTCCCGGTCGGCCCGGAAGCGGTGGACCGTGAAGGCGCGGCCGGTGACGCACGAGAGCGCGAGGGCGGTCCGCAGGACCTGTCCGCCGCCCTCCCCCGCCGCGCCGTCGAGCAGGATCGGGAGTTCGTGGACCACGCCGGGAGTCTACACCGCGGGGCCTCCGGGGCGGCCCTGGTGTAGAACCGGCCGATGGCCGTCGCGATCGCGATCTTCGCCCTCACCTACGCGGCGGTGGCCGCGGGGCGCTTCCCCGGCCTCTCGGTCGATCGGCCGGCGGCCGCCCTGCTCGGCGCCACCCTGATGGTGGCCGCCGGGGTCCTGGCGCCCGGCGAGGCCGGCCGGGCGATCAACGGCGACACGCTCGGGCTCCTCCTCGGCATGATGATCCTGGCCGCCTACCTCGGCGAGGCCGGCTTCTTCCGCCGCGCCGCCCACGAGGTGGTCCGGCGCGCGCGGGGACCGCGCTCCCTCCTCTGGGGGCTCACCCTCACGGCGGGGCTCCTCTCGGCCTTCCTGGTGAACGACACGGTCTGTCTCCTCATGACGCCGCTGGTGGCCCGGATCGTCGAGGAGGCAGATCTGCCGCCGCTCCCGTACCTCCTCGCCGTCGCCTTCGGCGCCAACGTCGGCAGCGCGGCCACCGTCACCGGGAACCCGCAGAACATGATCGTCGGGACGCTCTCGGGGCTCGGCTGGGGGAGCTTCGCGCGGGCGCTCGCCCTCCCCGCGGCGGCCGCGCTCCTCGCGGTGGCGCCGCTCCTCGCGCTGCTCTTCCGCCGCGAGCTGCCGCGCGGACCGCTGCGGCACCCGGCCGGCCCGCCGCCGCCGGTCGAGCGGCGCCTGCTGGTCACCGCGCTCCTCGGGGTCGGGCTCGCGACGGCCGGGTTCCTGGCCGGCGCACCGCTCGCCTGGACGGCGCTCCTCGCGGCCGCGCTCTGCATGGCCTTCGCCGGACGCGCGCCGCGCAAGGCGCTGGCCCGGGTCGACTGGCCGCTCCTGCTCTTCTTCTCCGGGCTCTTCGTGGTGGTGGACGGGATCGGACGGGCGGGCGCCGCCGGGTGGATGTACCGGGAGATCGCGCCGCTCCTCGGCCGGTCGCCTCCGCACCAGGCGGTCGCCTTCGGCCTCTTCTCCGTGGGGGCGGCGCAGGTGGTCTCGAACGTGCCGTTCGTCCTCCTGGCCGGACAGTGGATCCCGCACCTCTCCGAGCCGCGCCTCCTCTGGCTCTCGACGGCGCTCGCCTCGACGCTCGGAGGGAACCTGACCGTCGTCGGCTCGGTCGCCAACATCATCGTCCTCGAGCTCGCCGGGCCGAAGGGGCGCGTCGGCTTCTTCCGGTTCCTCCGGTACGGCGCGACGGTGACCGGGGTGACCTTCGCGCTGGCGATGGGGATCCTGCTCGCCGAGCGGGCCGTCGGCTGGGTCTGAGCGACGCAAGATGCCGCGCCTTCTGGGGAATCTGGCTGCCCTGGCGGGCGCGGCGAAATATCCGCGGCCGGAGGGCGTAACCTCTGCAATGGTTGGCGCGGCGGCGATGCCGTCTCTCGGAGTGGTCTTCTCCCTCTCGCTCGAGGTGGGCCCGGTGGTCGAGGTCGGGAGCCGCGAGGCGATCCTGGCCCGCGCCGCCTCGCGCGGCGAGCGGGACGCCTTCGCGGAGATCGTCGAGCTCCACAAGCGCACGGTCTATGGCCTCTGCGCCCGCCTCCTGCGCGACCGGGAGGAGGCGCGGGACGCGGCCCAGGAGAGCTTCGTCCGCGCCTGGTCGGCCATCGCGACCTTCGACGCCACCCAGCCGTTCGCGCCGTGGCTCACCCGGATCGCCCGGAACGTCTGCCTCGACCTCCTCCGCCGCCGCGGGCCCGGACGGCGGCCGGGCCGGGAGCCCGACGGGCCGGGCGGGGACGGGCCGGCGCTCGAGCTCCCGGCGGCCGAGGTGGCGGCCGACACCCTCCTCGCGCGCGCGGAGACCCGGCGGGCGCTCGAGGCGGCGGTCGCGGAGCTCCCGGTCCATTACCGCGAGGTCGTCCACCTCTTCCACGTCGAGCAGCGCTCCTACCGGGAGATCGCGGCGACGCTGGACCTCCCCCTGGGGACCGTGATGACCTGGCTCCACCGGGCGCGCGGCCGGCTGCGCGCGACCCTCGCCGGAACCGACCTGGAGCGGACCCCATGACCCCGGAGCAGGGCCACCTGACCGACGACCTGGCGCAGCGGCTCGCCGACGGCCTCGACGAGGAGGAGCGCGATCGCGCGGCCGCCGGCCACCTCGCGCGCTGCCCCGCCTGCGCGGGGGTCGTCGAGTCCTACCGGCGCCTCGGCGACGCCCTCGCCGCGCTCGACCCGGGCGAGCCCCCCGACGGCTTCACCGCCGGGGTGATGGAGCGGATCGCCGGGCGGGAGGCGGCGCGCGGGCGCGAGCGGCGGCTGGCGGCGGCGCTGCTGGCGCTGCAGTTCAACCGGCCGTCC
>JAJXSQ010000305.1 GCA_021784495.1 Myxococcales bacterium
ACCGAAGGCTGGTTCGGGCCCTGGGCGGTGGGGCCCTACGCCGGCATCTGGCGAGGGCCCTGAGCCCAGGGGCTCCGCTCAGCCCCCGAGCGCGGCGAGGAGCTTCTTCGCGAGGCCGCCGAAGGCGCCGTTCGACATGAGCAGGATGACGTCGCCCTTCCGTGCCTCCGCCGCGAGGGCCCTCGCGATCTCGTCGGCGTTCGGCAGGGCCTTCGCCGGCACGCCGGCGGCGGTGAGCTCCCCGGCGAGCCTCGTCGGGTCGAGTCGCTCCTCCTCGGCGATCTGGGCGGCGGCGTGGGGCTCCGCGAGGAGGGCCAGCGCCGCGCCCTCGAAGGCGTGGGCGTACTGGACCTGGTGGATGTTCCGGCGGCTGGTGTTGGAGCGTGGCTCGAAGGCGGCGAGGAGACGGCGGTGGGGGAAGCGGCTGCGGACGGCGGCGATGGTCTCGCGGACGGCGGTGGGGTGGTGGGCGAAGTCGTCGACCACGGCGATGCCCCTCGGGCTGCCGAGGAGCTGCTGGCGGCGGCGCACGCCAGAAAAGCGCTTCAGCCCCTCGCCGATCTCCTGGGCGGTGAGGCCGAGGTGGAGGCAGGCCGAGATGGCCCCGAGGGCGTTCTCGACGTTGTGGCGGCCCCAGACGCCCAGCGTGAAGCGCGCGACCTCCTGGCCGCGCCGCACGGCGGTGAAGTGGGCGCCCTGCTCGTCGAACGAGAGCCCCTTCGCGACGAGGTCGCCGTGCTCGAGGCCGTAGGTCTCGACGCCGCAGGCGGCGTCCTCGGCGAGAATGACGGCGTTCGGGTAGCGGCTGCCGACGGCGAGGTGGCCGCCCTCCGGGAGGAGGGCGACGAAGCGAGCAAAGGCCGACTCGTAGTGGGCCATGTCGCGGTAGATGTCGGCGTGGTCGAACTCGACGCTCGTGAGGATCGCGACCTCGGGCCGGTAGTGGAGGAACTTCGGCCCCTTGTCGAAGTAGGCGGTGTCGTACTCGTCGCCCTCGACGACGAACTGTCTCCCCTTGCCGAGCCGGAAGTTGCCGCCGAGGTTCTGGGCCACGCCGCCGATGAGGGCGCCGGGGTCGCGGCCGGCGCTCGCGAGGAGCTGGGTCCAGAGGGCGGAGGTCGTGGTCTTGCCGTGGGTGCCGAGGACGACGCAGCTCTGCCGCTCCGAGAGGAAGATCTCGCCGAGCGCCTGGGGGAACGAGAGCTGCGCGAGCCCTCGCTCGCGGACGGCGGTGGCCTCGGGGTTCACGCGGCGGATGACGTTGCCGACGACGACGAGGTCGGGGCGGGCGCGCTCCAGGTTGTCGGGCGAGTAGCCCTGCAAGGGCGTGATGCCCCAGGCGGCGAGCATCTCCGACATGGGCGGGTAGAGGGACTCGTCGCTGCCGGTGACCTCGTAGCCGGCCTCCTTCAAGAGCCCGGCGAAGGCCCCCATGCCGGTGCCGCCGATGCCGAGGACGTGGACGCGCTGGACGCGGTCGAGGTCGACCTCGGGGGAGGGATCGCTGGAGGCGGGCTGGACGAGGTGGGCCATGGCGAGAGGCATCCTAGCGACGCGAAGAGAGTTCGGCGACTGCCCCCGCCTCCCCGGCAGGGTCTTCAGCGCTTCGCGGCCTTGCGCCTGCTCGCGCGGCGGGCGGAGGCCTTGCGCGCCGGGCGGCGGCTGCCGGCGCCGCTCTTCGTCGAGGGGCCGCGCTTCGCGAGGGGCCGCTTGGCGCTGCCCGACCGCTTGCCTGCCTTGCGCGCGGCCGTCTTGCGCGGCACGGGTCGCCTCGCCGCCTTGGCCTGCCGCTTCGCGGCGGGCTTGCGGGCCTTCTTTGCGGCGGCGGGCTTCGACTTGCCGCGGGCCTTGGGGCGGGCCGAGGCGGTCGGCGCGGGGCCGGCCGGCGCGCGCCGCTCGAGCCAGGCGGCCACGGGAGCGAGCAGCCGCTCGCGCAGCGCGACGTCCTGCCGCATCCGCTCCAGGGTCTGCAGGGTGGCCTGCTTCGCGACGTCGATCGGGTGCTCGGCCAAGAACCGCTCCACCTGATCGAGGTGGCGCCGCTCGGGCAGGGCGCCGAGCGCCTCGACGATGCGGCGCAGGAGCATCGGCGCGCCGCTCGCGCGGGCGAGGATCTCGCCCCAGCGCGCCTGGAGATCGCGCCAGAACGGGTCGCGGGCCACCGGATTGGCGAGGAGCGCCCCGCAGTAGGTCGCGAGGTCCTGGAGCTGCACGGCCTCGCCGAAGGCGAGCGCCCGGGCGCGATCGGCGAGCTCGGGCGCCTCGAAGGCCGCGAGCGCGTGGAGGTAGCGGCGCCGGAAGGCCGGATCCTTCTCGGCCTCATAGTGGCGGAGCAGCTCGTCGAAGCGGGCCGCGTTCCCCGCGCGCGCCGCCATCGTGACCAGCGCGTCGTGGAGGTTCGCCTCGATGGCCGAGGCGTCGCCCGAGAAGAAGCGGTCGAGCCGGCGCGCCGCCTCGGCGACGACCTGCGGCCTGCGGGCCACGAGGCCGAGCGCCCGCAATAGCGCGGCGCGGCGCTGCCGGCTCCTCGCGGCCTCGCCCTTCTTCGCGTCCCAGCCCACCTCGGCGAGCTGGGCGGAGAAGAGCCGTTCGACGAGCGCGCCGAGCCGCTGCCGCGCGCCGTTCGGCTGCTGCGGCCCGAAGGCCTCCGCCGGCGGGAGCAGTCGGTGCTCGATCACCGACAGGCGCCCCACCACCTCGTCCAGCACCGCGTGGTCCTCCTCCGCGCCGTAGCGGGAGAGCAGCTCGAGGAACGGCTCGACCGGCGCGCCGGCGCGGACCAGCGCCCACTGATCGGCGAGCAGGGCCACCCGCTCGGCGGGCGAGAGCTCGGAGAGCCGCTCGCCGAGGCGCATCAGCGAGGCCGGGTCGTAGTCCACCCGGTAGAAGCCGGTGGCGCCGCCGTTCGCGACGAGCCAGTCGATCTCGCCCTTGCCGGGCAGCTCGACCATCGTGTCCTCGCGCAGCAAGAGGCGCTGCTCGCGGACGGCCTTGCGCTCGCGCCAGCGGAGGACGAGCGGCACCGGCCAGCGCTCGATCGCGGCCGAGCCGGCCTCCTTCGCCCCGCCCACCCCCGGCTCCGAAAAGAAGCGGCGCTGCGAGAGCGAGAGGCGTCGGCCTTCCAGCTTCGCGGTGACGAGCGGGTAGCCGGGCTTGCGGATCCAGCCGTTCGCGAGCTCGACCACGGGCTCTCTCGAGGCGGCCTCGAGCGCGCCCCAGAGGTCGTCGGCGGTGGCGTTCGCCTTGCCGTGCTTCCGCATGTAGGCGCGGATGCCGTCCCGGAAGGGGGCCTCGCCGAGAAAGCCCTCGATCATCCGCAGCACCGCGCCGCCCTTCTCGTAGGTGATGGCGTCGAAGCTCTCGGTCGCCTCGGCGGCGTTGCGCACCTCGGCGTTGCGGATCGGGTGAGTCGAGCGGAGGGCGTCGAGATGCAGCGCGCTCGCTTTCGCCTGGTCGAAGTCGAGCCAGACCCGCCACTCGGGCCTCCAGCCGTCGACGATCTTGAACGACATCCAGGTGGCGAACGCCTCGTTGAGCCAGAGGTCGTCCCACCAGGCCATGGTGACCCAGT
>JAJXSQ010000306.1 GCA_021784495.1 Myxococcales bacterium
CAAGCGCGCGAGGTCGCTCGGCCCCCCGCTGGCACGGCGCTCGCTCGAGCGCATGGGGCCGAGCCCACCGCTCGGTTCACGCACGGAGGACACAGACCGATGACCACCATCGCCAACGCCGGCTCCGCGCCGGGCGCCTCCTGGGCGCCGGAGCTGGAGCCGTCCACCCGCCCGGGGACGCACCTCCCCGGCGCGGCCCCCGAGCCGGCCGGGGTCGCCCGCCTCCTCCCGAGCCGGACGCTCTCGATCACCGGCCCCCGCTCCGCGTCGGCGGCGAAGGCGTCGTCGACCGCCGCCAGGCGGGCCACCAGCACCAAGACCGCGGGCTACACGGCCGGCGTCTCCTCCGCCGAGACCGCGTTCCTCAAGGATCCCAGGCTGTCGATCGAGGAGAAGCTCTTCCGCTTCATGGAGCTGGTGGCGCAGAAGGGCGAGAAGGACCTGCTGGCGAAGATGGACGAGATGCAGGGGAGGGGGAGCGCGGGCTCCGCGTCGAAGTCCTCCGGGTCCTCCGGGTCCTCCAACTCGGGGAGCTCCTCCGGGGCCGCGCCGAAGAAGTCGGGGGGGATCTGGGGCTTCATCAAGTCGGTCATCCCGGGGATGTCGCTCGTCGACAAGGTGGTCGGAGGCGGCGGCTTCAAGTCCCTGGTGACCCAGCTGAGCGGCCCGGTGCTCGCGGCGGGGGTGACGGCGCTCGGCGCGCCCTTCCTCGCGCCCCTCGCGCTGCAGGCGGGGCCGGAGATCACCGGCGCGATCCTCGACGGGATCGACGGCGGCGAGGGTGCCGCCCCGGAGGGCCCGGCCTCGTCGACCCCCGCGCGGGCCATCGTCTCCGCGCCGTCGCGGAGCGCCTCGACCACCGCCGCGGCCACGGCGAAGAGCTCGAGCTCCAGCGCGAGCTCGGGCACCACCGCGGCGGACGGCAAGAGCGAGCAGCTGCAGATGATGGAACTGCAGCGGTTGATGGACAAGCAGAAGGAGATGATGTCGATGCTCTCCAACGTCCTCCGGTCGATGCACGACACCCGGATGACCTCCATCCAGAACCTCCGGTGAGGGCGCCATGACCACGCTCGGAGCGGTCGAGACGACGACGCTGGCGGAGGCGATGGGGATGACCCAGGAGCTGGGCGACGCGATCGCGCGGATCGCGGCGGAGGAGCTCGAGGGCGGCCGGCCGGAGGCCGCCCGGACCATCCTGGATGGACTGGTGGTGACCAACCCGCGAGACGGTCTCGCCTGGGCGCTGCTCTCCCGGGTCCACCGCGCCCTCGGGCAACCGCTGGCCGGCCGCTTCTGCGCCGAGGTCGCCTTCAAGCTCGCCCCGGACGAGCCGGCGGCGATGCTCGTCCGGGCGGAGGAGCTCCTCCGCGAGCCCGGGGAGCGCTCCCTGGGGCTCGAGCTGATGGCGAGCCTGTCGAGCCTGGCCGGCGCGGCGGGAGATCGCGCGCGAGCGCTCCTCGCGGCGGCCGCCCCGACCGGCGCATCCGCGGACCCCTGAGGTCCATTTAGCCCGTCATTCCGGGAGCATCCAATCTTGACGCCCCTCGACGGATCCGCCGATAGTTGTCGGCGGCCCAGCGCCCCTGCACTCCAGCGGCGGCAGCGTCACCCGGGCCGTGCCGCCCCTCCCGCGGAAGGACAACCGAAGCGATGGCAAACGGGACCGTGAAGTGGTTCAATGACGCGAAGGGGTTCGGCTTCATCTCCCAGGACGGCGGCGAGGATGTCTTCGTCCATCACACCGCGATCACCATGGACGGCTTCCGCACCCTGAAGGAAGGGGAGCGGGTCGAGTTCGACATCACCCGGGGCCCGAAGGGGCTTCAGGCTGCGAACGTCCGCCGTCCGTAGTAAGTAGCGGCCCGGCTGTGGGCTCCGAGCGGCTTCGGGATTCCCGGGCCGCTCGCGGCACAACGGTCGAACGGCCCCGGAACCGGGGCCGGGCGCGGCGCAAGTAAGGGGAAGTTCGAGTGAGCGAAAAGGAAGCAGGCATCGAGGTCCAGGGCACCGTCGACGAGGCGCTCGCCGGCGGGATGTACCGGGTCAAGGTCGATCAGGGACCGGTCGTCCTCGCCTATGCCTCGGGCAAGATGAAGAAGTTCCACATCCGCATCATCCCGGGCGACCGCGTGAAGCTCGAGCTCTCGCCCTACGACCTGACGCGCGGGCGGATCACCTACCGCGACAAGTGACCTCGAGCGCCGGCGCATCGTCCGCAGGCGACCCGGCCCACCAGCCGGCGGCGCCAGCTCCGGCGCCCGCCCGGAGGTACTGGCTCGACTGGCAGCGCGGCCTGGCCGTGCTCTTCATGGTCGAGGTCCACGTCCTCGACGCCTGGACCGTCCCCGGCGGCCGGCTCGGCCACGAACGGCTCTACGACGCGCTCCAGTTCATCGGAGGGCTCGCCGCCCCCGGGTTCCTCTACATGGCGGGGATCTCCCAGTCGCTCGCCGATCAGGCGGCGGCGCGGCGCGGGGCGGGGCCGGCGGCCCGTCGGAGCGCGGCGGTCGACCGGGGGATCTGGCTCCTCGGCGTCGCCTACCTCTTCCGGATCTTCTCCTTCGTGGCCGGCGGCGCCTGGGGCCCGGGCTGGGGGCTGCCCTACGTCCTCGGCGTCGACGTCCTGGCGGTGGTCGGCTTCGGCGCGACCCTCGCCGTCAAGCTCGGCGCCTGGCACCCCCGCCGCCCCCGGCTCGTCCTCTGGGGCGGGCTCGGCCTCGTCCTCGCCGACTTCCTCTGGAAGGGGGGCTGGCGCTGGGACGGCTGGCAGGACGTGGTCAAGGTGGACGTCCTCAACGTCATCGCCGTCGGGATGGTCGCCTCCGCCTGGCTCGGGATCGGACGGCGTCGCTGGGTCGGCGTCTCCCTGGAGGCGGCGGCGGCGGTCCTCGCGATCCTGGCGACGCCCTGGGTCGCGGTCTGGCTCGGCTGGCGGGACCAGCCGGAGCAGCTCGCCCGGCTCGCCGCGCACCCCCTCGAGCGGCTGCTCGACGTCCCGCTCGCCTACCTGCACGGCCGTCCGCCGCGCAGCCAGTTCGACCTGTTCAACTGGATCGCCTTCCTGCTCGCCGGGGCGGCGATCGCGCCGCTCGCGACCGGGCGGAGCCGGCCGGTCGCGCTCCTCTCCCTGGCGGCGGCGCTCCACCTCCTCGGCCGGGCGATCGATCCGCTCCTCCGGCTCCCCTCGGTCGAGCCCGGCTTCTGGTGGCGCGAGTCGCCGAGCTGGTTCCTCACCCGGCTCGCGATCTGCGTCGCGATCTCCGGCGCCCTCCAGCTCGTCCCGGGGCGGGCGGAGCCGCTCCTGCGGTGGCTCTCGCTGCTCGGCCGGCAGTCGCTGCCGGGGTACATGGTCTCGGTGGAGCTGACCTACGGCGGGGCGGCCGCCGCCCTCGCCCGCGCGGTGCCGATGCCGTGGGTGGTCGGCCTGATGGTCGACATGGCGCTCGCGACCTGGGTCGCCTGCCGAGCCTGGGAGTGGTGGACCGGCCGCGAGCGCCGGCGAGCCGCCGCCAGCTCAGCCGCCTGACCGGTCCCCGGCGGGCGCGGGCGGGGGCGGG
>JAJXSQ010000307.1 GCA_021784495.1 Myxococcales bacterium
CTCTCGGCTGGCGGCGGACGCGGCTCGTCTGCCTCCACCGGCGCCCGGCGCCGCCGACCGCGCCGGCGACGTGAGCGGCGGCGACCCGCGCGAGGCGGTCCGGGAGCGGGCGCGCGCCGCCTTCCTCGGGCTGGCGCTCGGCGACGCGCTCGGCGCGACGGTCGAGTTCCTCACCCCCTCCGAGATCCGGGCGGCGCACGGCGTCCACCGCGAGATCGTCGGGGGCGGCTGGCTCCGGCTGAGGCCGGGGCGGGTCACCGACGACACCGAGATGTCCCTGGCCCTCGCCCGGGCCATCGACGAGGCGGCCGGGTGGTCGCTCCCGGCCGCCGCCGAGCGGCTCGCCCGCTGGCTCCGGGGAGGGCCGATCGACGTGGGGAGCACCTGCCGCGCCGGCCTCCGCCGCTACTTGATCCTGGGCACGCTCCACGGTCCGCCGAACGCCGGCGACGCCGGCAACGGCGCGGTGATGCGCATGGTCCCGGCGGCCCTCCTCACCCTCGGCGACGACGCCGCGCTGGCCCGGGTGGCGATCGACCAGGCGCGGATCACCCACCACCACCCCCTCTCCGACGCCGCCTGCCTCCTCGTCGGCCGGCTCCTCCACCTCGCCTGCCACGGCCGCCCACCCGCCGAGCTCCGCGCCGCGGCGCGGGCCGCCGCCGCCGCCGAGCCGCGGCTCGGCTTCGAGCCCTACCGCGGCCTGGCCACCGGCTACGTCGTGGACACGATGCAGACGGTGCTCCACCACCTCTTCGCCGCCTCGAGCTTCGAGGAGTGCCTGGTGGCGGTGGTGAACCAGGGCGGCGACGCCGACACCACCGGGGCCATCGCCGGCGCGCTCGCCGGGGCGCTCCACGGCCCCGGCGCCCTCCCGCGTCGCTGGGTCCGCCGGCTCGACCGGGCCCTGGTCGCCGAGCTGGAGCGGCTCGCCGATCGGCTCGTCGCCCTCTCGCCGCTGGGCCGGGGCGCGGACGGCGAGGCCTAGGCGAGCACCCGCCGCACCCGCATCTCCCCGCCGACCACCAGCGCCTCGCGCTCGCCGACCAGGATCCCGGGGAAGAGCCAGCTGGCGCAGAAGATCCGCGGGATCGCCACCCGCGCCTCCCAGACCGTCGAGCCGAACTCCCACGCCCGCTCGGCGTCGTCGGTGAACGAGCAGAGGTTGTTGAGCCGGACCACCAGCTCGCGCGGGCCGGCGCGCTCCAGGACCTCGTGCTCGCCGGCGTCGTGCTGGCCCCGCCAGAGGGTGAGCCAGCGCTCTCCCGGGTGGCGCCGCGCCAGCTCGTACTGGGTGTAGGCGTGGACGAGATCCAGCTGGTCGAAGATGGCGCTGGTCCGCGCGCTCCCCTCCATCCGGTCGCGGGCGTAGCGGAGGTAGGGCTCGTCCTCCTTCGACCCGATGCGGCCCCGGTGGTAGGTGGGCGGGATCCCCATCCGGCTCTCGACCCAGCCCTTCAGCACCGCCCCCTCGTTGGAGCTGGCGTCGACCCCCCAGCCGCGGAGGAAGCGGAGGTAGCTGTTGCGGAGGCTGCGCCGCGCCGACGCCGTCTGCTGCTCCTGCCAGTGGTGGAGCTGGAAGCGGACCGACAGCCAGTCGTCGAAGCGGCGGGCCCGCTCGCCGGGATCCCCGGTGGCGTCGAGGGTGCGGAAGAGGAAGCCGTTCGCCTCGCGGACCCCCTGGACCTCGAGGGGGCGGGGGTCGTCGTTGAACTCGTGGGAGGCGATCACCCAGGGCGGGAGGTTGCAGCGGTTGAAGGAGGTCAGCCGCGCCGCCGTCCAGGGATCGCCGGGTCCCGCCGGGTCGCGCGCCACGGGTCAGAGCCGCTCGAGGGTGATCCCGTACTTGCGGATCCGGTAGCCGATCTGCCGGACGGTCATCCCCAGCTGCCGGGCCGCCTTCGCCTGGACCCAGCCGCACCGCTCGAGCGCGGCGACGACCCGCCCCCGCTCGTCGACCGGATCGGCGGCCGGGGGAACGGCCGGCGCGGCGGTCGGCGCGGGCGCGGCGTCCGGGGGGCCGGCGGGCGCGGCGGGGAGCCCGAGCGGCTCGACCACCCGCTCGAGGAGGCAGGCGGTGTGGACCCCCCCCTGGACGCAGGGGAAGTCGGGCCGGCCGAGCAGCTCGCCGGCCGAGCCGACCAGGGCCCGCTCCAGGCAGTTCCGGAGCTGCCGGACGTTCCCGGTGAACCGGCACTCGCCGAGGACGTCGAAGCCCTCCGGGGAGAGCTGGACCTCCCGGCCGTTCTCCTCGTTCAGCTGCCGCAGGAAGTGGTCGGCCAGCGCCGGCACGTCCTCCGGCCGCTCGCGGAGCGGCGGGAGCTCGACGGTGACCACCGAGAGGCGGTGGTAGAGGTCGAGCCGGAAGGCGCCCGACCGGACCATCTCCTCGATGTTCCGGTTGGTCGCCGCCACCAGCCGGACGTCGACGGTCACCGTCCGGCGGCCGCCGACCCGCTCGAACTGGCGCTCCTGGATCGCCCGGAGGAGCTTGGCCTGGGCGGCGAGGGAGAGCTCCCCCACCTCGTCGAGGAAGAGGGTGCCGCCGTCGGCCTGCTCGAAGCGGCCGGCGTGGGCGCCGACCGCGCCGGTGAAGGCGCCGCGCTCGTGGCCGAAGAGCTCCGACTCGACGAGCGCCTCCGGGAGGGCGGCGCAGTTGACCGGGACGAACGCCCGCTCGGCGCGCGGGCTGGCGTCGTGGACGGCGCGGGCGATGAGCTCCTTCCCGGTCCCGCTCTCGCCGCGGAGGAAGACGGTCGCCCGGCTGCGGGCGACGCGCGCGACCAGCGCCAGGACGTCGCGCATCCGACCGCTCTGGCAGACGATCCCCGGGAAGCGGTCCGCCTCCGGCTCGATGCCCGGGAGGTCCTTGCCGGCCCGCCGGTGCGGGTTCTCGAGCTGCATCAGCCGGACCCGGACGGCGATGAGGTGCGAGACGGCGGTCAGGAACCGGACGTCGCGCCCGTGCTCGGGCGGCTCGCGGCCGAGCGGGCGATCGACGGTCAGCACCCCGAGCACCGCCCGCCCGTCCTGGACCGGCACCCCGACGAAGGCGCGCGGCGCGCTCGCCCGGGCCTTCCAGGCGCCGGTCCGGTCGAGGAAGAGCGGCTCCTGGGAGACGTCCGGGATCACCATCGACATCCCGGTCGCGAAGATCCGCCCGACCAGCCCCTCCCCCGGCCGGAACCGCCCCAGGATCCGCTCCTCGTCCTTCATCTCCGGCGCGGCCTCGATGAAGACCTCGCCGGTGACCGGGTCGAAGAGCGAGAGGGTGCCGTTCTCCAGGCCGAGGTTCAGCGCCATGAGGCTGAGGGCCGAGGTGAGGGCCTTGCTCTGGTCGGTGGAGAGCGACAGCACCTTGCTGATCTCGTAGAGCGTCTCGGTCTCGAGGTCGGCGCGGCGAGGGTCCATCGGAGGTCACCGTAGCAACGGCGGTGCCAGCGCACACGCGGAGGAGGGAGCCCGCCGGCTCCGGAATGGCGCGGGGGCGCGCGGGCGGGGGGGCGGCGCCGGCGGCGGCTGCCCCGCCTCCGGGCCGGGCTGCTCGGTGCCCGAG
>JAJXSQ010000308.1 GCA_021784495.1 Myxococcales bacterium
GACGCGGGCGGAACCGGGCCGCCGCCGGGCGCCCCTCACCGGAGCGCGCGGTTGATCTCCTCGAGCGCCGCGGGCGGCGGCCGGACGCGCTCGGTCGGGAGGGTCGCCAGGGGCTCGGGCACGAGCCGGAGCCGGTCGAGGAGCGTCGGCGCGGCCGGGTCGAAGAAGAGCAGACCGGTGAGGATCTCGCCGCTGCCGGCCCCGCCGACGAGCCGCGCGACCGCCCGCGCCCGGTCGCCGGGATCGTACCCCTCCTCGAGCTTCCGGAGCCGCAGCCGAGAGCCGTCGTGGAGCGTCACCTCGGCGGTCGTCCCCGGCGGGTGATCGACCTCGATCTCCTCGGCCGCGGGCACGAAGTCGAGCTCCTGGAGCGGCGCGTCGTGCTCCTTCACGAAGGTGTAGCTCTTGGTCGACCCCTCGTGATCGTTGAAGGTGACGCACGGGCTGACCACGTCGAGGACCGCGGTCCCCCGGTGGGCGAGCGCCGCGCGGAGGAGCGCGGAGAGCTGGCGCCGATCGCCCGAGAAGCTGCGGGCCACGAAGGAGGCGCCGAGCTGGATGGCGAGCGCGCAGAGGTCGATCGCCGGCTGGTCGGCGACGGCGCCGGACTTGAACGTCGACCCCGGATCGGCGGTCGCCGAGCCCTGCCCCTTGGTGAGGCCGTAGACGCCGTTGTCCTCGACCACGTAGACCATTGGCAGGTTCCGCCGGACGAGGTGGACGAACTGGCCGATCCCGATCGAGGCCGTGTCGCCGTCGCCGGACACGCCGACGCCGACGAGGGTGCGGTTCGCGAGGAGCGCCCCGGTGGCGATCGAGGGCATCCGCCCGTGGACGCCGTTGAAGGCGTGGGAGCGGCCCAGGAAGTAGGCGGGGGTCTTCGACGAGCAGCCGATGCCCGAGAACTTGGCCACCCGCTCCGGCGGGAGGCCGAGCTCGAAGCAGGCCTCCAGGATCCGCTCGGAGATGGCGTTGTGGCCGCACCCGGCGCAGAGGGTCGTCTTCCCTCCCCGGTAGTCGAGGACGGCGAGGCCGAGGCGGTTCACCCGGGAGGCCGGGGCGGGGGCGGGGGCGGTCATCGGCGCTCCTCCTGCGCGCGGATCTCGTCGGAGATCGAGCGGGCGTCGAGCGGCAGCCCGGTGATCCGGGCGACCGGGCGAAGGCGCCCGAGCAGCGCCGGATCGAGGTCGAGGCGGAGGAGCCCGAGGAGCTGGGCGTCTCGGTTCTGCTCCACCACGTAGACCCGCTGGTGGGCGGCGATCCAGCCGGCCACCGACGGCGAGAGCGGCCAGCCGCGCACCCGGAGCGCGTCGGCCGCGATCCCCGCCTCGGCGGCGAGCTGCGCCCGGGCCTCGGCCACCGCCGGGCGGGAGGAGCCGAAGGACAGGATGCCGACGGGGGCGCGCCCGTCGCCGTCCAGCTCCGGCGCCGGCAGCGCGCCCCGGGCGCCGTCGATCTTCCGCGCCAGCCGCGCCAGGTTCCGCTCGTAGTCGTCGGCCCGCTCGCTGTAGGCCGCGCGCTCGTCGTGGCCGCTCCCCCGGGTGAAGTAGGCCGCCCCCGGGTGCTCGGTGCCGGGCAGGGTCCGCCAGCCGATCCCGTCGCCGTCGACGTCCCGGTAGCGGGCGAAGCCCCCCCGCCGCTCGAGCTCGGCGCGGTCGAGGACCTTGCCGCGGTCGAGCGGCCGCTCCGGGTAGGGGAAGGGATCGGCCATCCAGGTGTTCATCCCGAGATCCAGGTCGGAGAGGACGAAGACCGGCGTCTGGAACCGCTCGGCGAGCTCGAAGGCCTCGCCGGCCATGGTGAAGCACTCCTCCACCGAGCCGGGCAGGAGCAGCAGGTGGCGGGTGTCGCCGTGGGAGAGCAGCGCCGCGGCGAGGAGATCGCCCTGGGAGGTCCGGGTGGGCAGCCCGGTCGACGGACCGCCGCGCTGGACGTCCCAGACGACCGCCGGGACCTCGGCGTAGTACCCGAGCCCGGCGAGTTCGGCCATGAGCGAGAGCCCCGGCCCGCTGGTGGCGGTCATGGCGCGCGCGCCGGCCCAGCCGGCCCCGAGCACCATCCCCAGCGCCGCCAGCTCGTCCTCGGCCTGCACCACCGCGTAGGTGGCGGCGCCGTCGGGGGCGCGGCGGTGGCGCCCGAGGGCGGCGATCAGCCCCTCGGCGAGCGACGAGGACGGGGTGATCGGGTACCAGGCGAGGACGGTCACCCCGGCGAAGAGGGAGCCGAGGGCGGCCGCGGTGTTGCCGTCGACGAGGATCTTCCCGCGGGTGGCGTCGAGCCGCCGCGCTCCGAACGCGGGGCGGTGGCCGAAGCCGGCCGCGTGATCGAAGCCGGCCCGGGCCGCGGCGACGTTCTGCTCGATCGCCCGGGCCCGCCCGGCGAAGACGCGGGCGACGGCGCGCTCCACCTCGGGGAGCTCCAGCTCGAGGAGCCGCGCCAGCGTCCCCACGTACACCATGTTCCGGAGCAGCCGCCGGAGCCGCGCCTCGCCGGAGATCGGGGCGACGAGGGCGTCGAAGGGGACCGGGTAGAGATCGAGCGCCGGCCGGCCACCCTCCGGCGGGAGGGCGGCGTCGTGGACCACCGGGGTGCCGGGGGCCAGCGGCGCCAGGTCCCCGGCGGCCGTCTCGGGGTTCATCGCCACCAGCAGGTCGACGCGCGCCGAGCGGGCGACGTGGCCGTCCCGGGACGCACGGACCGTGTACCAGGTCGGGAGGCCGGAGATGTTGGACGGGAAGAGGTTCTTGCCGGAGACCGGGATCCCCATCTGGAAGAGGGTCCGGAGCAGCACCGCGTTGGAGCTCTGCGAGCCGGAGCCGTTCGGGGTGGCCACCTGCACCGTGAAGTCGTTCAGGCCGGGGGCGCCGGGCGCGGCGCTCCCCGGCGCGGTCGCCGCCGGGCTCATCGGTCCCTGCCACCTTCCCGGGCGAGAGGGATCCCGCCCGGCCGGTGAGATAACGGCCGGCGGGCCGGCCGCACCATCCCAGGTGCGGCCTCCCGCGGCCGGGGGCCGTCAGCCGAGGACGACGATCAGGTCCTCCTTCTCGACCTTGTCGCCCTCCTTGAACTTCACCTCGGCGATGACGCAGTCGCCCCGCGCCTTCACGTTGGTCTCCATCTTCATCGCCTCGGTGACCAGCAGCACCTCGCCCGCCCGCACCCGGTCGCCCGCCTTGACGTTCACCTTCACGACCTTGCCGGGCATCGGCGCGCCGACGTGGAGGGGGTTGCCCCGGTCGGCCTTGAGCCGCGCCGTGGCCCCGGCGGCCGCGGCCTGGTCGCGGATGGTGACGTTCCGCCCCTCCCCGTTCAGCTCGAAGTAGAGCTCGCGCGTGCCGTCGGACTGGAGCTTGCCGACGGTGACCAGCTTCACGATGAGCGTCTTCCCGGGCTCGATCTCCAGGCTGGTCTCCTGCCCCGGCTCGAGGCCGTAGAAGAAGACCGGGGTGGGGATCACCGAGGTGTCCGAGAAGTCCTCCCGGTGGCGTGCGAACTCGGGGAAGACGTTCGGGTAGAGCAGCCAGGAGACGAG
>JAJXSQ010000309.1 GCA_021784495.1 Myxococcales bacterium
GGGCCCCGCCAGCGCCGGCCAGATGGGGTTGTTCACCGTCAGATCGAGCTGGCGGGCGAAGGTGACCATCCCCTGGTAGCCGGCGTAGGGGTGGGAGCGCCCGTGGTTGATGTCCAGGAAGGGCGTCCGGGTCTTCAGCGCCAGGAACTTGGTCTTGCCGCCGGCGACGATGAGATCCGGCGTCCGCTCGCGCATGACCGCGAGCAGCCCCGCCGTCGAGGTGTCCTCGATGATCCGGGCGTCCGGGCGCATCAGCGCCTTCATCCGGTGGAAGTCCTCGAGGGTGGAGTTCTGGGTCCCGGCCGCGAGGATCTCCACGCCGAGCTCGCGCAGCGCGCTCACCATCGACCAGGTCTTCACCCCGCCGGTGAAGAGGACCGCGCGCTTGCCCTCCAGCCGGGCCCGGTGCGGGGCGATGGCGCGGCGGCAGGCCTCCTCCTCCTCGGCGACGAGCCGCTCCACCCGGTCGCGCAGGGTCGTCTCGCCGGGCCCGCCCCGGGCGACGTCGAGCGCCTCGGCGATGTTCCGCAGCGCCCGGCTGGTGTCCGAGATCCCGTAGAAGGACTCCTCGATCCAGGGGATGCCCCAGCGCTTCTTCATCTTCCGGGCGAGGTTGGTGAGGCTCTTCGAGCAGATGATGACGTTGAGCCGCGCCCGGTGGGCGTGGCGCAGGTCCTCGAAGCGGGCGTCGCCGCTGATGCAGGACAGGACCCGGATCCCGAGCCGCTCCAGGAGCGGGAGCATCCCCCAGAGGTCGCCGGCGATGTTGTACTCGCCGATGAGGTTGAGGTCGTAGTCGGTGACGGTCGCCGGCTCGGCGGTGCCGATCACGTGCTCGAGGAGGAGCTCGCCGGCGAGCCGGTTGCCGATGTTCTTGTCGCCGACGAAGCCGGGGGTGTTGACCGGGATGACCGGGATCGACACCCGGCCCCCGGCCGCCTTGCAGACCGCCTCCAGGTCGTCGCCGGTCATCGCCGAGACGCAGGTGGCGTAGACGAAGATCGCCTTGGCCTCGCCGCGGTAGCGCTCGGCCAGCTCGAGGATCGCCTGGTGGAGCTTCTTCTCCCCCCCGAAGATCACGTCGTTCTGGAGCAGCTCGGTGGTGAAGCCGCGCCGGTACAGCTGGGAGCCGCTGGAGCGGGCGCCGCGGTTGTCCCAGCTGTTGCCGGCGCAGGCGATCGGCCCGTGGACCAGGTGGATGGCGTCGGTGATGGGCATGAGGACGACGCGGGCCCCGTCGAAGGCGCAGCTCCGCTCCGTCCCCTCCCCCGGCTCCGACCTCTTGCAGAACTTTGGCGCCCCCTTCTCGTGGGTCTCGCACTCCGCCGCGTCGTAGTAGTCGGGGCGCGCCATGGCCGGTCTCGCCCGCTACCGCATCATCTCGAAGAAGCGCTCCTCGCAGGTCTCGTCGCGGACGTCGAGGAACTTGTTGCAGATCTCGGTGACCATGTTGATCACCCCCTGGTAGCCGATGATCGGCGCCCGGTGCTTGTTCACCCGGTCGAAGACCGGGAACCCGAAGCGGAAGAGCGGGATCTTCGCGTCGCGGGCGGCGAACTTGCCGTGGGTGTCGCCGATCATCGCGTCCACCGGGTCGGTCATGAGCAGGCTGCGCATGTGCCAGAGGTCGCGGTTCATGTGGACCGAGCACCCGGCACCGTACGGGGAGCCGTCGAGGAGCGCCTGGAGCTCCTTCTCCAGCTTCTTCGACCCCTTGCTGCAGAGGACGTGGCGCGGCGAGGCGCCCATCTCCAGGAGGAAGGCGACGTGGCCGAGGAGCGGGTCGGGGTCGCCGTAGACGGCGAACTTCTTCCCGTGCATGTACTGCTGGGCGTCGGTCATGGCGTCGACCGCCCGGCCCCGCTCGGCCCGCAGGGCGTCCGGCACCGGCTTGTCGAAGAGCTCGGCCACCTTCATGAGGAAGGCGTCCGTCCGGCCGATCCCGATCGGCATGGGGAGGGCGGCGTGCCGGCCGGCGTAGCTGTCCTTCAGCCAGGCGTAGGTCTTGGCGGTCGCGTAGGGCTGCACCGTGAGCGTCGCCTTCCCGTTGATCGAGTCGGCCGCCTCGAGGAGCGGGGTGCCGCCCGGGTAGGGCCGGTAGGTGCCGTCGTTCGGGGAGTCGAAGGACTCCGAGATGTCGGCCAGGAGGGTGGCGGGGACCCCGAAGGCCTCGAAGATCCTCCGGTACTCGCGGTAGTTCCCGGTGTTGGCGTCGAACCCGGCGATGAAGTTGAGCTTGCCGGTGCAGCGCCCCTCCACCCGCTTCCCCTCGGTGAGGGTCTGGAGGATCGCCAGCAGCATCGCGTCGTAGCCGGCGGTGTGGGTGCCGCTGAAGCTCGGGGTGTTGGCGAAGGGGACCGGGAGCTCCTTGGGGACGATCCCCTTGGTCCGGGCGTTCTTGAGGAACGCGGTCAGGTCGTCGCCGATGATCTCCGGCATGCAGGAGGTGAAGACGGCGATCATCTTCGGCTTGTAGAGCGCCAGCGCGTTCTCCAGCCCCTCGTGGAGGTTGGCCTGGCCGCCGAAGACCGCGCCGTCCTCGGTCATCGAGTCGGAGACCGCCGGCGCCGGCTCGCGGAAGTGCCGGTTGAGCGTCGACCGGTAGTAGGAGGCGCAGCCCTGGGAGCCGTGGACGAACGGGAGCGTCCCCTCGAAGCCGTGGGCCGCCAGCTCGGCGCCCAGCGGCTGGCAGGCGTGGACCGGGTTGATGACCAGCGCCTGCCGCGCGAAGTTCTTCTCGCGGTACTCCGCGGTGTCGATCCAGGCGGCGACCCGGGCCTCCTCCTCGGGGGTGGTGGGGGTGACGGGCTTCACGGTGAGGCCGAGGTTGTTCGCCATGTTCGTTCTCCTCTGGACGCACGGGGACTCATCCGTCCCGCGGACGGCCGGCTGCGCTCCGGTGATCGGTGCTCCCTAGAAGGGCGCCTGGACGAGCTTCCAGGTGGGGCTGTTCACGGCCATGTCGATGTCGCGGGCGAAGACCGGGAACCCCTGGTAGGCGTGGTACGGCCCGGAGTAGTCCCAGCTGTGCATCTGCCGGAAGGGGAGCCCCATCTTCTGGAAGACGTACTTCTCCTTGATGCCGCTCGCGACCAGGTCCGGCTTGAGGGCGTGGACGAACTGCTCGAGCTCGTGCTCCGAGGCGTCGTCGTAGATGACCGTCGCGTCCGGCAGCTCGGGCATCGTCCGCTCGTAGTCGTCGGAGTGGGCGAACTCGTACCCGGCGCCGACCACCACCATCCCCAGGTCCTCGTAGGCGCCGACGGTGTGGCGCGGGCGGAGGCCGCCGACGTAGAGCATCACCTTCTTGCCCTCCAGCCGGGGCCGGTACTCGTCGACGACCGCCTTCATCATCGGCTCGTACTTGAGCAGCACCTTCTCGACGTTCTCCTGGATGCGGGCGTCGAACCGCTCGGCGATCTTCCGGAGGCTCTCCCGGATCTTGGTCGGGCCGAAGAAGTTGAACTCCACCCAGGGGATCCCGTACTTCTCCTCCATCACCTTGCACATGTAGTTCATCGACCGGTAGC
>JAJXSQ010000310.1 GCA_021784495.1 Myxococcales bacterium
GGCCTGGCCGACCCGCGCCGCCGCCGCGCCGTCGTCGCCGTAGACGAGCGCCTCGGCGCCGCGCGCCGCGTCGCGGAGCCGCTCGGCGCTCGCGAGCAGGCGCCGCTCGGCCTCGAGCGCCTCGTCCTCGCCCGGGCGAGGATCGAGGTCGTCGAGCTCGCGCAGCTGGAAGGCGAGGTAGTCCGCCCGCCGGGCCCGCTCGCCGTCGTCCCGCGCCAGGCGCGCCCGCTCCCCGGCGACGGCGGCGAGCGCCGCGTGCACGGCGCGGTAGCGCTCGAGCGGCGTCGGCGCCCCCCCTCCGCCCCCCGGCCCCGTCCCGGCGAAGGCGTCGAGGAGGCCGAGGTGCGTCGCCGGGTCGAGGAGGGAGACGTGCTCGTGCTGGCCGGAGAGGTCGATCACCCCCCGGAGCGCCTCGGCGAGGAGCGTCGCGGTGACCAGCGCGCCGTTCGCGTAGGCGCGGCCGCGGCCGGAGCGGGAGGCGACCCGGCGCACGAGGAGCTCGGCGGCCTCGCCCGGGGGGGGCGGCGGGACGCCGGCGGCGGAGAGGCGGGCGAAGGCCGGGTGGTCCGGCGGCAGCTCGAAGAGCGCCTCCACGACCGCCTCCTCCGCGCCGTCGCGCAGCGCCTCGGCGCTCGTCCGGCCGCCGAGCGCCAGGTGCAGGGCGTCGACGAGGAGCGACTTGCCGGCGCCGGTCTCGCCGGTGAGGACGTTCAGTCCGCGACCGAACCGGACCTCGACCGCGTCCACGATCGCGAAGCCCGAGACTCGCAAGGTGGTGAGCATGCGCCGAGCATGGCACCGCCCCCTGACACTGCGCAAGTATTCAGTGGGTCGCCCGTTCGGGTCCGGTCAGCGCTCCCCCCACCGCAGCTTGGCGCGGAGGATCCCGAAGAAGTCGAGGTGCGGGTTGCGCACGAGCAGGACGCGGTGGGCCGACTGCTTCACCTGGACCCGGTCGCCGCGCTCGAGCGGGATGCCCTTCCGGCCGTCGAGGGTGAGCACCACCTCGGCGTCGTTCATGAGGATGATGTCGAGCGTCTCGTCGTCCGGGACGACGAGCGGCCGCTGGGTGAGGGTGTGGGGACAGATCGGGGCGACGACGACGCCGCGCATGGTCGGGAAGAGGATGGGGCCCATCGCCGCGAGGGCGTACGCGGTGGAGCCGGTCGGCGTCGCGACGATCACCCCGTCCGCCTTGAAGGTGGTGACGTAGGCGCCGGTGCAGCGGGTGTCCAGCTCGGCCATCCGGCTGGACGGGGCCTTGGCGATGACCGCGTCGTTCAGCACCTCGGTGTCGAGGGCCCGCGCGGCGTGGCCGCCCCGGTGGAGGTGGACGCGGAGCTTCATCCGCTCGGTCACCGTCGCCCCGCCGGCCAGCACCTGGTCGAGGGTCGGGTAGAGCTCGCTCTGCGGGGTCTCGGTCATGAAGCCGAGGCTCCCCATGTTCACCCCGAGGATCGGGACCGCCCGCCCGCCGAGGACGCTCACCGCGTGGATGAGCGTCCCGTCGCCGCCGAGGACCACCACCAGGTCGGCGTCGCGGGCGATCGCCGCCTCGTCGACCAGGACCTCGATCCCCTTGCCCGCGAGGAACCGGGCGACGTAGTGGGCGGTCTCGCTCGCCTCCGCGGACGAGACCTTGGCCACCAGGCCGATTCGCTCGGGGACGGGGCAGGGGCGGCCTTCCATCGCTTCATGATATCCCGGACGCGGTGGATCTCTTCGACCATGCCGCCGAGCGCGACCCGAGCGGGCGCCCCCTCGCCGAGAGACTCCGTCCGCGGCGCCTCGACGACGTCGTCGGCCAGGAGCACCTGCTCGGGCCGGGGCGGGCCCTCCGCCGCGCCCTCGAGGCGGACCAGCTCCCGTCGCTCATCCTCTGGGGGCCGCCGGGGACCGGCAAGACGACGCTCGCGCGCCTGGTCGCCAGCCAGACCGGCGCCACCTTCGTCCCCTTCAGCGCGCTCCAGGGGGGGGTGAAGGAGATCCGCGAGATCGTCGCCGCGGCGCGCGATCGGCGCCGCATGGAGCGCCGGCGGACGATCCTCTTCGTCGACGAGATCCACCGCTTCTCCCGGGCCCAGCAGGACGCCTTCCTCCCGCACGTCGAGGACGGGACCATCGTCCTGGTGGGCGCCACCACCGAGAACCCGAGCTTCGAGGTGAACGCCGCCCTGCTCTCCCGCTGCCGGGTGGAGACCCTCCGCCCGCTCGGCGAGGAGGACCTCGGGCGCCTCCTCGACCGCGCGGTCGCGGCGCCGGAGGGGCTCGGCGGCGCCCTGGCGCTCGCCCCCGACGCGCGGGCGCTCCTCGCCCGCCACGCCGACGGCGACGCCCGGCGGGCGCTCAACGCGCTGGAGGTGGCCGCCGCCGCCGCCCGGCTCGCCGGGCGCGCCGCCGTGGAGCGGGCCGACGCCGAGGAGGCGGTCCAGCGGCGGGCGCTCCGCTACGACCGGAGCGGCGAGGAGCACTACAACGTCGTGTCGGCGTTCATCAAGTCGCTCCGCGGCTCCGACCCCGACGCCGCGGTCTACTACCTGACCCGGATGCTCGAGGCCGGCGAGGAGCCGCGCTTCCTGGTCCGGCGGATGGTGATCTTCGCCTCCGAGGACGTCGGCAACGCCGACCCCCGGGCGCTCCAGGTGGCGATCGCGGCGCTCCAGGCGCTCGAGCTGGTCGGGCTCCCGGAGGGCGTGCTCCCCCTCACCCAGGCGGCCGTCTACCTCGCGCTCGCCCCCAAGTCGAACGCGGCGCTGACCGCCTACGGCGCGGCCCGCCGGCTGGTGCGCGAGCGCGGGGCGCTCGAGGTGCCGCTGGCGCTGCGGAACGCGCCGACGGCGCTCCTGGCGTCGATGGGGTACGGCGGCGGCTACCGGTACCCGCACGACTTCGAGGGGCACTACGCCCCGGCGCGCCACCTGCCCGAGGCGCTGCGCGAAGAGCGGATCGTCCGGCTCTCGGACAGCGGCCTGGAGCGGGAGCTCGCCGCGCGCTGGCGCGCCCTGGTCGCGCTCCGCGACGCGGCCGAGGCGGCGGGGGCGGGCCGCCCCGCGGACCCGCCGTCGCCTCCCCCGGCCGGCCCCCCGGAGGACGATCAGTGAACGCCGCCGCGGAGCCGGTCGAGGACCGCGAGGACCGCGCCCAGGTCGGCGCGCGAGGTGAGGAGGCGCTCGATGCCGTCCGCCAGGTCCGCCCGCGCCTCGATGATCCGGGTGAAGCCCCGGTAGACGTCGCCCGCCACCTCCCAGGACTCGCGCGGCTCGGGGAGGAGCTCCCAGGCCTCGATGAAGGCGGCGAGCGCCTCGCCGTGCTCGCCGGCGCGGGCCCGCCGCTCGCCCTCCTGGCAGAGCCGGGACACCTTGACCTGCAGTTCACCCTCGAGCGCCCGGGCCACGTCCCCCCCCCGCCGCGCATCATGCCCCATCTTCACCGACCGTACTCGGATTCGACGGCCCCCCCGCCCCAGGGTGGCCGTGTCGGCGCGGCCCCGGCCGCGGCGGCCCTCCGCAGGTCGTTCGCTCG
>JAJXSQ010000311.1 GCA_021784495.1 Myxococcales bacterium
GCGGGGGCGGCGCCGGCGGGCGGGGCGCCGGCGGACGCCTTCTCCTCCGCGAGCCGCTGCCAGAGGGGGCGGCCGTCGGGGCGGGGGGCGAGGGCCGGCGCGAGCGGCTCGGCGACCGGCGGCTCGATCGGCGTTCCCGGCGGCGGCGGCTGGACGTGCCCCTTGCGGATGACCACGGGGCCGGTGGTCTTCTTCTCGTCGGTCATAGGACGGTCGGGACGAATAGCACACGCGGGCGGCCCGGGGCGATGGCGCCGGGGCGCGCGGGTGACGGCCGGCGGCGGGCGGCGTATGACGGGGCCGTGCCGGGCCGGGTCGTCATCTTCCTCTCCCACGCGGCGCCCGAGGATCTCCGCCTCGCCGGCGCCTGCGCCGCGACCGCGGTCGCGCTCGGCGATCGGGTCGACGCGTTCCTCTTCGGCCCGGCGGTGCCGGCGGTGGTGGCGGCGCACGGCGGGGAGCCGGACGACCCGGCGGCGCTGCTCCTCGCGGCGCGGCGGTCCGGGGCGCGGCTGGTGGCCTGCTCGGCGAGCGTGGTCGCGCAGCGGGTGGACCTGGCGGCGGCGGAGGCGGCGCTCGACGCCGTCGTCGGCTGGCCGACGGTCCTCGAGTGGTCGCGCGGGGTGGTCGACCGCTTCTCCTTCTAGCGGTCCGCGGCCGCGCCCCGGGCGGCCGCCGGCGCGGCTACCGCGGCGCCCGGCGCGCCGCGAGGACCAGCTCCACCCGCCGCTCCGAGAGGGCGCGCTCCAGCCCCACCGGGTAGAGGTGCGGGTTCACGAAGCGCGTCACCCCGGGGTGGAGCCGCGCCACCTGCGCCCGGGCCCGCTCCCGGCTCCCGGCGAGCGGCGGCGGGTCGTAGACGCGCCGGCCGCCGCGGAGGATCGGCACGAGCAGATCCTCGCCCGGGGTGCCGGCGGGGACCTCGCGCCGGCGGGTGACGTCGAGCGGGTCCACGATCACCGGCGCGGCCGGCAGCCCGAGGTCGAGGTCGTGGATCGCGTCGGCGAGGAAGCCGCCCGGCCCCTCGTAGCGCCGGACCTGGAGCCGGCCGGGGACGGTGGTCTTGGAGGCCGACTCCGAGACCTTCACCCTCGGCCGCCAGGGCGCGCCCGGCCCGTCGCGCACCGCGCCGAGCTTGTAGACCCCGCCGAGCGCGCCGTCGTCGGCGCCGGTGACCAGCCGGGTCCCGACCCCCCAGGCGTCGATGCGCGCCCCCTGGTCCCGCAGGCTCTGGATGATCCGCTCGTCGAGCTCGTTGGAGGCGAGGATCGTCGCCCCCGGGAAGCCGCCCTCGTCGAGGAGCCGCCGCGCCTCGATCGAGAGCCAGGCGAGATCGCCGGAGTCGAGCCGGATGCCGACCAGCTCCTTGCCGACGGAGCGGAGCCAGCGCCCGGCCTCGATCGCGTGCCGGACCCCCTCCAGCGTGTCGTAGGTGTCGACGAGGAAGACGCCGTTGCCCGGGAGGGCGCGGGCGTAGGCCAGGAAGGCCTCGCGCTCGTCGTCGTGGAGCATGACCCAGGCGTGGGCGAGGGTCCCCCGCACCGGGATGCCGTGGAGCCGCCCGGCGAGGGTGTTCGAGGTGGCGTCGCAGCCGCCGAGGAAGGCGGCGCGGCTGGCGCCCAGCGCGCCGTCGATCCCCTGGGCGCGCCGGAGCCCGAACTCGAGCACCGGGGCGCCGCCGGCGGCCAGCTTGATCCGCGCCGCCTTGGTGGCGACCAGGGTCTGGAAGTTCACCAGCGCGAGGAGCGCCGACTCCACGAGCAGGCAGGGGACGATCGGGCCGCTCACCCGGACCACCGGCTCGAGGGGGAAGACCACCGTCCCCTCCGGCACCGCGTCCACGTCGAGGTCGAGGGTGAGGCCGGCGAGCGCGTCGAGGAAGGCGCGGTCGAAGAGCGGGGCGCCGTCCGGGCCGCGCTGGTCCTCGAGGAAGGCGAGGTCCTCGGCGCCGACGCGGAAGTGCTCGAGGAGGTCGAGCGCCGGCGCGAGCCCCGCCGCCACGGCGAACCCGCCGCCGTAGGGGTTCTGCCGGAAGGAGAGGGTGAAGCAGCCCTCCAGCCGGGCGGCGCCGCTCCGCCAGGCGGCGGCGGCCATGGTCAGCTCGTAGAAGTCGGTGAGGAGGGCGAGCGACGGGCGGTAGAGCTGCGACGGGGCGGGCATGGCGGCCGGATCCTAGCGCCGCGGGGGCGCCCTGTCCGCGCGGGCCGGCGCTCGCGCGGTGGCGCCGCCGGGCCGCCGGCGGTAGATCAGCGACGACACCGGAGGTCACCATGCGCGATCCGCTCGGCATCGTCGAGGCGTTCGACCCCGGCGACGGGCGGGCGGCCCGCCTGGTGTCGCTCCCCCGCCTCGAGCGGCTCGGCCTCGGGCCGGTCTCCCGGCTGCCGCTCTCGCTCCGGGTGGTGCTCGAGTCGGTGGCGAGCCAGGCCGTCGACGGGCGGGTCGGCGAGGAGGAGGTCCGGGCGCTGGCCGGCTGGCGGCCGACCGGCCCCCGGACCCGCGAGCTGCCCCTGGTCGTCGCGCGGGTGCTCCTCCAGGACTTCACCGGGGTCCCGCTCCTCGTCGACCTGGCGGCGATGCGGAGCGCGGCGGCGCGGGCCGGGGCCGATCCGGCGCGGGTGGAGCCGATCGTCCCGGTGGACCTGGTGGTCGACCACTCGGTCCAGGTGGACGCCTGGGGGACCGGCGCGGCGCTCGGGGTGAACATGGACCTCGAGCTGGAGCGGAACCGGCAGCGCTACCAGTTCCTGAAGTGGGGGGCCCAGGCGTTCCGGACCCTCCGGATCGTCCCCCCCGGCGCCGGGATCTGCCACCAGGTGAACCTCGAGCACCTGGCGCGCGGCGTCGTCGAGCGCGACGGGCTCTTCCACCCCGACACCCTGGTCGGCACCGACTCGCACACCACGATGGTGAACGGGCTCGGGATCCTCGGCTGGGGGGTCGGCGGGATCGAGGCCGAGGCGGCGATGCTCGGCCAGCCGACGGCCTTCCTCGAGCCGGACGTCGTCGGGGTCCACCTCGCCGGGCGGCTCCCCGCCGGGGTGACCGCGACCGACCTCGTGCTCACGGTGACCGAGCTGCTGCGCCGGGCCCGGGTGGTGGGGAAGTTCGTCGAGTTCTTCGGCGAGGGGGCGCGGAGCCTGGGGGTGCCGACCCGGGCCACCCTCGCCAACATGGCCCCGGAGTACGGGGCGACGGTCGGCTTCTTCCCGGTGGACGAGCGGACGCTCGAGTACCTCGCCGCGACCGGCCGCCCGCCGGCGCTGGTGGCGGCGGTGGCCGCCTACCACCGGGCCCAGGGGCTCTTCGGCGTCCCGGACGCCGGCCAGATCGACTACTCGCAGGTGGTGTCGCTCGACCTCGGCGCGGTCGAGCCCTCGGTCGCCGGGCCCCGGCGGCCGCAGGACCGGATCCCGCTCGCCGGCCTCCGCGCCCGCTTCGAGGCGCTCCTGGTCGAGCCGGCCCCCGCCGGCTTCGCCCGCCCGGCCGCCGAGGTCGGGGCGCGTCACCCGGCCCGC
>JAJXSQ010000010.1 GCA_021784495.1 Myxococcales bacterium
GCGGTGCTCGACGCCGCCGCCGATCTCGTCGACCTCCGCCACGGCCACGACATCGCCCTGGAGCGGGACCCGGCGGCCTCGGAGGCGCGCCAGGCGCTCCTGGGGCGGCGCGCCGAGATCCCGGTCCAGTCTCCGGAGCTCGACCTCTCGCTCCCCGAGGCGAAGCGGCCGGAGCTCGGCCACGGCGCGCTCCGGCTCGGGCTCGGCGGCGGCGCCTCCACCCAGGACGGCGGCTTCGCGGCGCTCGACTTCCGGCTCTGCCTCCACGACCTCGCCGACCCGCCCGACGGCTACCCCGACGGCGCGGCGATCGAGTTCCTCCCGGCGCGGCTCCGCTGGGCGTCGCGCCCCGGCCGGCTGGAGCTCGACGACGGCTCGCTGGTCCGCATCGTGTCGCTCTCGCCGGTGACCGCCTTCGACCAGCGCGCCTCCTGGCACCTCCGGGTCGGGGCGACGACGGTGCGCGACGGCGGCTGCGACCGGTGCCTGGCCGGCGCGGTCGGCGGGGGCGCGGGGCTGGACCTCGGCCTGGCCGGCGGCGCCCTCGACGCGGCGGCCTTCGGCGACGCCGAGCTCCTCGCCTCGCCGCGCCTCTCCGGCGCCGGGGGGAGCGGCTGGCGCCCCGGGGTCGGCCCCTCCGGCCTGGTCCGGCTCCGGCTCGGGGAGGCGGCGGCGCTCCTGGCCGGCGGCGAGTGGCGCTGGCTCCCCGACGCCCGCCCCGGCTCGACCTGGGGCGTGGACGGGACCCTCCGCCTCCACGTGCTCCGCCGGGTCTCGATCGGGCTGGAGGCGCGGGCCCGGCCGGAGGAGCGCTCCGCCTCGCTGGTCGTCTTCCTCTTCGACGGACGGTGAGGGGCGCGGGGGCGGGGGGCGGCGCGCCGGGGTGGGGGGTGCGGCGCCCGGCCGGTTCCCGTAGAATGCGCGGCCCACGACCACCCGCGCCCGGGACGGGCGCCAGGGAGCGACAGCGCCACATGGATCGACGGCTCCTCTCCGGCGACGAGGCGGTCGCCGCGGCCGCCCGCGACGCGGGCGTGCACCTCGCGACCGGCTACCCCGGCACCCCCTCGACCGAGATCCTCGAGGCGCTCGAGGCGCTGGGCGGCCCGGCGCGCTGGGCGCCGAACGAGAAGGTCGCGCTCGAGGTCGGGCTCGGCGCCGCCTTCGGCGGGGCGCGGGCGCTCGTCACCATGAAGCACGTCGGCCTGAACGTGGCCGCCGACCCGCTCTTCACCGCCGCCTACACCGGGGTCACCGGCGGGCTGGTGATCGTCTCCGCCGACGACCCGGGGATGGCCTCCTCGCAGAACGAGCAGGACTCCCGCCGCTACGCGATCGCCGCCGGCCTCCCCTGCCTGGTCCCGTCCGACTCCCAGGAGGCCTACGACCTGGCGCTCGAGGCCTTCGCCCTCTCCGAGCGCGCCGCCCTCCCGGTGATCCTCCGGATGACCACCCGGGTGTGCCACTCGAAGTCGATCGTGGACCTCCGCCCGGCGCCGCCGCCGCCCGCGCCGCCGGCCTTCGTCCGCGACATCCCGGGGCGGGTGATGATCCCGGCCTTCGCCCGGCCGGCCCACCGCCGCCTGCGGGCCAAGCTCGCCGGGCTCGAGGCCGAGGCGGGCCGGCCCCCGTTCCTCGTCCGCCGGGAGGGCGGACCGGCGCTCGGGGTGATCGCCGACGGCGTCGCCGCGCGCCACGTCCGCGAGGCGGCCCCCGGGGCCGCGCTCCTCGAGCCGAAGCTGGTCCACCCGCTCCCCCTCGAGGCGCTGCGGGCCTTCGCCGCCTCGGTCGAGCGCTGCGTCGTCGTCGAGGAGGGGGACCCGGTGATCGCCGACGCCTGCCGCGCCGCGGGGATCCCGGTGGCGCGGACGCCGGGCCAGTTCCGCTTCGGCGAGCTGACGGTGGCGCGGGTCCGCCGCCTCCTCGCCGGCGACGAGACCCCGGAGGCGGAGCCGCCGCGCGGGCAGCCCCCCCGGCTGTGCGACGCCTGCCCCTACCACCCGGTCTACGCGACGCTCCGCAAGCTCGACTGCATCGTCGCCGGCGACATCGGCTGCTACTCGCTGGGCGTCCTGCCGCCCTACCACGCGATGGACACCCTGGTGGCGATGGGGGCCTCGCTCGGGGTCGGGCTCGGGCTGCGCCACGTCCTCCCCGAGGGCGAGGCGCGGCGGGTGGTCTCGCTCATCGGCGACTCCACCTTCGCCCACTCCGGCCTCTCCGGGCTGGTGGAGATGGTCTACAACCCGCCCGCCTCGGGCCACGTGCTGCTGGTCCTCGACAACGGCACCACCGCCATGACCGGCCAGCAGGAGCACCCGGCCACCGGCCGCACCCTCGACCACCGCGCCACCGGGCGGCTCTCCATCGAGGGGGTCGCCCGGGCGCTCGGGGTGCCGAACGTCGACGTGGTCGACCCGGTCGAGGACCCGGCCGGCTTCGAGGCGCTCCTCGTCGACCGGCTCGGCCGGCGGGAGCTGTCGGTGATCGTCACCCGGCGCGCCTGCATCCTCGCGGCGGCCGACATCCGGCGCTGGGAGGAGGCGGCGGGCGCCGCCTGCGCCGCGGCGCCCGCGCCGGGCGGGGAGGCCGCGTGAGCCGGGGTGGACGGGTGGTGAACGTGGTGATCGCGGGGCTCGGCGGCCAGGGGGTGCTCACCGCCTCCGACATCCTCGCCGGCGCCGCCTTCCGCGCCGGCCTCGACGTGAAGAAGGCCGAGGTCCACGGGATGAGCCAGCGGGGCGGCTCGGTCACCTCCGACGTCCGCTTCGGGCCGGAGGTGCTCTCCCCCATGGTGCCGGCGGGCGAGGCCGACTTCCTCCTGGTCCTCGAGCCCTCGGAGGTCGCCGGCAACCGCCCGGCGCTCGCCCCGGGCGGCCTGCTCGTCCCGCCCGACGCGGTGGCGGTCGGCGCGCTCCCCAACCGGCGCTCGCTCAACGTCGCGCTCCTCGGGGTGCTCGCCGCCCGGCTCGACCTCCCCGAGGCCTGCTGGCTCGACGCGCTCCGGGAGGCGCTCCCGGCCCGGCTCCTCGGGGTGAACGAGAAGGCCTTCCGCATCGGCAGGGAGACGGCGCGATGAGCTCCACCTGGAACGACGCCCCCGGGGGCTTCCACCCGGTCAGCGCGCCCGACTACCTGCCCCGCGCGCAGCTGGAGGCGCTCCAGCTCGGCCGCCTCCAGGCGATCGTCCGGCGGGCCTACCAGCGGGTGCCGCTCTTCCGCGAGCGGATGGAGGCGCGCCGCCTGGGCCCGGACTCGCTCCGCGCCCTGCCCGACCTGGGGGCCCTCCCCTTCACGGTGAAGGCCGACCTCCGCGACACCTACCCCTTCGGCCTCTTCGCCTCGCCGATGGAGGAGGTGGTCCGGCTCCACGCCTCCTCGGGCACCACCGGAAAGCCGATCGTGGTCGCCTACACCGAGGCCGACCTCCAGGTCTGGACCAGCGTCATGGTGCGGGCCTTCGCCGCCTGCGGTCTCCACCGCGGCGACGTGATCCAGAACGCCTACGGCTACGGCCTCTTCACCGGCGGGCTGGGGGCCCACTACGGGGCCGAGGCGCTCGGGGCGACGGTGATCCCCATCTCCGGCGGGAACACCGAGCGGCAGCTCATGGTCCTCCAGGACTTCGGGGTGACCGCCATCTGCTGCACCCCGTCGTACATGGTCCACCTGGTCGAGCGGGCCCGGGAGAGCGGCATCGGCCTCGGCAAGCTCGCCGTCGGGGTCTTCGGCGCCGAGCCCTGGAGCGAGGGGATGCGCCGGCACATCCAGGACGCCGCCGGGATCCGCGCCCACGACATCTACGGCCTCTCGGAGATCGTCGGGCCGGGCGTCGGGATCGAGTGCCTCCACCGCGACGGCCTCCACCTCTTCGAGGACCACTTCTACCCGGAGATCGTCGACCCGGAGACCGGCGCCGTCCTCCCCGACGGCAGCGAGGGGGAGCTGGTCCTCACCACCCTCTCCAAGCAGGCGATGCCGATGATCCGGTACCGGACCCGCGACGTCACCGCCATCCTGCCCGAGCCCTGCCGCTGCGGCCGGACCCTCCGGCGGATCCGGCGGATCGGCCGGCGCGCCGACGACATGTTCATCATCCGGGGGGTGAACGTCTTCCCCTCGCAGGTGGAGGCGGCGCTCCTGCAGGCGGAGGGGACGCTCCCGCACTACCAGATCGTCCTCACCCGCGCCCACGGCCTCGACGAGATGGAGGTCCAGGTGGAGGTCACCGGGGCGCTCTTCTCCGACCGGATCGGCGGGCTGGAGGCGCTCCAGGCGAAGATCGCCGACGCCGTCGAGCACGTCGTCGGCCTGCGGGTGAAGATCCACCTGGCGGCCCCCCACACCCTCCCCCGCAGCGAGGGGAAGGCGCGGCGGGTCGTCGATCGGCGGGACCCCTGACCGGGCCCCGCCGCCACGCCGCGCCGGGGAGGCCACCGTGACCGTCCGCCAGCTCTCGCTCTTCCTCGAGAACCGCCCCGGCCAGCTCCGCGTCCCCTGCCGCGCCCTCGGCGAGGCCGGCCTCGACGTCCTCACCATGTCCCTCGCCGACACCCGCGAGTTCGGGATCCTGCGGCTGGTGGTCGAGGACTGGGCGCGGGCCCGGGCGGTGCTCGAGGCCGCCGGCCAGGTGGTGAACGTCACCGACCTCCTCGCCATCGACGTGCCGGCGCGGCCGGGCGGCCTGGCCGAGGTGCTCGGGGCCCTCGAGCGGGCCGGGCTGGGGATCGAGTACATGTACCCGTTCACCACGGGTGACCGGGAGGGGCGGGCGACGCTGCTCTTCCGGGTCGAGGATCCGGCTTCGGCGGCGCCCCGCCTCGCGGCCGCCGGCGTCCCGGTGGTGGCCGCCGCCGAGCTCTTCCGCCGGCGGCGCGGCTGATCTCCCCGCGGTGAAGCGCGCCCGAGGGGCGCGGGCGGTCCGTCGCGGGCGGCGACCGCCCCGCGCCCCCCGCGCCGGGAGCGGTCCCTCGCGCTCGCGCCCGCCATGGCGCGGCGCGTCTTCTCCCTTCGCCCGACCCCGTGCGGGCCGCTCTCGACCTCTTTCGGGGAGGGCCCATCCGGCGCCTTCCGGGGCGCAGGCGGTCTTTGATTGACTTCCTTTTCCGGCGGAACCAAACAGGAAGGGCCGCCGATTCCAGAATCCATCGCCGCCCCCGCGCCGCTCGAAGAGCCGCTCGCCGTCCCGAGGAGACCTCGATGTCAATCCGCCGAGCCGGAAGCCTGGCCGCCGCCTTCGCACTCGCGGCCTGCACCAACGTGTCGCAGACGACGCCCCCGTCCACGCTGGTCATCGCGACCTTCGACCCGACCACCTCGACCATCCCGCTGCCGAACGACCTGGCGCTCCAGGCGGCGCCGTCGCTCCCGGCCGGCGCGCAGCAGCAGCTCCTGCAGGCCTTCGCCACCGCCGGCGGCTTCCCCGACGACCAGGAGGTGGCCATCACCATCCCGCTGCGGACGCTCACCTACGACGCGGCGACCCGGCTCTACACGACCGGGACGCCGCCGACCGTCGACCTGACGACGGTCACCGCGAGCACGGTGACGATCCAGCCGCTGAACGCCGCGGCCGGGGCCGCGCCGATCGCCTTCGACGCGGTGGCGACGCCCGGGCTCCTCACGCTCCGGGTGAAGGCCGCGGCGGACGGCAGCCGCCACTGGAAGCCGGGCGGGCGCTACGCGGTCGCGGTCCGCGGCGGGGCGAACGGCGTGAAGACCACCGGCGGGCTCCCCATCGCGCCCGACGAGCCGATCGCGCTCGTCGCGCCGGACGTCACCCTCCTCGACAAGGAGCACCAGCCGCCCGGCTTCACCGCCGCGCAGGCGGCGGCCGCCGAGGGGCTGCGGCTCCTCTACGCCACCCCGCTCTCCTGGTGCGTCCTGGGCGGCGCCTGGAACCCGCCGCTCCCCCCGGCCCCCGCGACCGCCTGCGGCGCCGCGCCGGCCTCGAGCGCCTTCGCCGCCGTCTCGACCGCCTTCCCCTCGACCGAGATCGCCTCCATCCAGACCTTCGGGGTCGAGGGCGGGACCCACGTCGCCGGCGACCCGGGCGCCGGGCAGATCCCGCTCCCCTCCGACTTCCTGCTCGATCCCACGACCGGCCTCGTCCAGAACCTCCCCGCCTTCGGCGCCGCCGCCCCGGGGCTCGCCACCCTCGACGGCTTCTCCACCACCGGCATGATGGTGGCCCAGACCACCGCGCCCGTCGACGCGACCACCATCAGCCGCGGCAGCGTCCTCCTCTTCGACCTCGGGCCGGTCGCCGCCCCCTCCCCGGCGCCCACCTACCTGAACGACGTCGCCTCCGCGCTCGGCGCCGGCACCCCGGCCGCCGCCGCCTACCTCACCGAGCCGCCGCAGATCGTCGAGACGGTCGGCGCCGCCCAGCTGAGCACCGCCATCGGCCTGCAGCCGGCCGTCCCGGTCCCGACCGGCACCGCCGCCGGCACCCTCTACCTCCCGCCGCTCGGCGAGCACCACCGCTACGCCGTCGTCGTCACCGACCGGGTGAAGGACGCCGCCGGCCGGCCGCTCACCCGCGGCACCCTCGGCGACCTCCTCTTCACCGTCACCGGCTCCCTCGTCGACGGGAGCGGCCACTCGACGGTGGTCGGGGTGTCCGACGCCAACGCGGCGGGGCTCCAGGCGCTCAAGACGGGCCTGGCGCCGCTCCTCGCCGGCCTGCCGACCCTCACCGGCGACGCGACGCTCACCGCCGACCACGTGGTCATGGCCTACACGGTGACCACCCAGTCGTTCCTGCAGGTCGCCGCCCAGCTGCCGGCCATCCCCTACCAGATCGAGGCGGCGACCAACACCGCCATCTTCACCGCCACCACCGCGCCCGTCGGCTTCGACACCAACGCCACCTTCGGGATCCCGATGGCCGCCTTCCCCGACGTCCAGGCCTTCCTCTCGGTGCCGGTCAACACCTTCTTCGCCCTCGACCCGGCGACCGGCGCCTTCGTCTCGAACCTCGGCAGCCTCGCGACCTGGTCTCCGAACCAGGTCCTGGCCGACATCCAGCAGCCGATCAACACCCTCCTCGCCGTCCCCAAGGCGGTCGGCGGCGTCACCTGCTCCGCGACCACGCCGTGCCCGCCCTCGCCGCTCGTCGTCTTCCACCACGGGCTCGACGGCAGCCACTACCAGATGCTCCCGGTCGCGGACGCGCTCGCCGCCCACGGGTTCGTGGTGATCGCCACCGACGCCCCCTTCCACGGCGACCGGGCCTACTGCGAGCAGAACTCCGACTGCGTGACGGCGACCGGCGGCCCCGGCACCTGCACCCCGCAGACCCTCCCCGCACCGGCGCCCGCGGGCACGCCGAACCAGGTCGCCCCGGCCCTCTGCGGCGCGGGGGAGACGCTCAGCCTGTCCACCGACCTCTCGACCCAGGCCTCCGGCAACTACTTCATCTCGGCCAACTTCTTCCGGATCCGGGACGTGATCCGGCAGGACCTGATCGACCAGTCGGCGCTCGTCCTGGCCGCGGCCCGCCCGCCCGTGGGGATGCCGCAGCCGGCGGCGAACGGGATCGCGCTGGCGCTCGGCGGGCTCGGCGTCACCGTCGACCCGACCCGCGTCTACTTCGCCGGGATCTCGCTCGGCGGGATCATCGGGACGGACATCGTCGCCACCAACCCGCGCTTCTCGCGGGCGGTGCTCAACGTGCCCGGCGGCACGCTCACCGACGTCTTCACCACCTCCCCCGCCTTCCAGGTCCGGGTGGACGCCCTCTTCGCGACGCTCATCCCCGGCTTCACGCCGCAGGCGATCGACCCGACGAACGCCGCCTTCGACCCGGCCATCGCCGCCCAGTACCTGCAGACCCTGGTCGTCGCCAAGTGGATCCTCGACCCGGCCGACCCCATCAACTTCGCCGGCCACGTCGCCACCAAGGCGGCCGACCCCACCTTCGCCGGCCTGCTCGGCCCGCTCGGGAGCGCGACCACCGCCGCGCTCGGCCAGTACATCCTCGACGACGGCGTCGTCCCCAACCCCTACAACCTGCTGCTGCTCACCAACACCGGCGCGCCGCCCATCCCCTTCACCGAGTACGTGAGCGCCTCGCTCTCCACCCCGGCGAACGGCGGCTCGGCCCACGGCGTCCTCCTCGACACCTTCTCCAGCGCGTCGGTCGGCGCGCAGGAGCGGACCGACCTCGCCGCCTTCCTCGACACGCTCGTCACGCCCGCCGCCACCGTCGCCATCCCCTGAGAGACCACGCCATGAAGAACATCGCCCTCGTCGCGCTGCTCCTCCCGGCCGTGGCCCTCGCCAACGGCTACGACGTCCCCAACGTGAACCCCCGCGACCTCGCCCTCGGCGGCTCCGCGGACGCGGCGCAGAACGACGCCGCGGCCACCTTCGCCATGCCGGCCGCCCTGGCCCGGCTCGGCGAGGGGCTCGACCTCTCGCTCGCCGGCTCGGCGCTGGAGATCGACACCACCTGGAACGACACCACCGGCGGGCAGCTCGGCCCGTCGCCGGCCCGCACCCTCTTCCACCCGGCGCCGCCGGTGTCGCTCTTCGCCTCCTACGGCTTCACCCTCGACGGCCACCCGGCCGGCATCGGCATCGGCATGAACGTCGCCGCCGGCGGCAACGTCTTCTGGCCCGACGACTGGGCGGGGGCGGGGCGGATCATCACCGTCGACCGGAAGATCTACGGCTTCTACCTCACCGGCGGCTACCAGCTCATCCCGCAGCTCCGCATCGGCGGCGGGCTGGTCTACTACTACGGCACCGAGTACCTGAAGCAGGCGATCCAGCCCTTCCCCGGGGCGTTCGGCGAGCTCTCCACCAGCGGCGGCGCGCTCGCCTTCGACCTCTCGGCCGAGGCGACCCCCTTCGACTCCATCCCGCTCACCGTGGCCGCCGACTTCAAGTACCAGGGGGCGATGACCCTGACCGGCAACGCCCACTACTCGGTGCCGGCCTCGGTCCAGCCGTCGGTCCAGGACCAGGGCGTCACCCACGACCTCACCTACCCGTCGGTCCTGAACGTCGCCCTCGCCTACCGCATCGCCCCGCCGGTGCTCCTCACCTTCGGCTTCACCTACAACTGGTACGACGTCTACAAGTCGGACGTCTTCGCCGGGAGCGCCGGGACGACCATCACCGTGCCGCGCAACTACGGCGACGGCCACACCTTCCGGGCCGGCCTGGAGTGGTCGGCGACCGACCAGCTCACGGTGCGGGTCGGCGGGGAGCGCGACATCTCCGGCCTGAACCCCGCCGACTACTCGCCGACGCTCCCCGACTCCGACGCCTACGTCGCCGCCGGCGGCCTCGGCTGGAAGTTCACCCCGACCTTCGAGGTGAGCGCGACCTTCTTCCACGCCTGGCTCGACTCGATCACCAGCATCGGCCCGACCGCCTTCCCCGGCCACTACTCGACGAGCGTCTGGATCGCCTCGGCCGGCGTCTCCTGGAAGCTCGGCGACGGGGCGAAGCAGTAGACTGCGGGGATGCTCCTCGACCCGCTCGCCCTCCGGGGCGTCACCCTCCGCAACCGCATCGGCGCCTCGCCGATGTGCCAGTACTCCGCCGTCGAGGGCCGGGCGACCGACTGGCACCTCGTCCACCTCGGCGGGCTCGCCCAGGGGGGCGCGGGGCTGGTCCTCGCCGAGGCGACCGCGGTCGAGGCGCGCGGCCGGATCTCCGCCGCCGACCTCGGCCTCTGGGAGGACGGACAGGTCGAGCCGATCGCCCGGGTGGTGCGGTTCGTCCAGGGGCAGGGGGCGGTGGCCGGGGTCCAGCTCGCCCACGCCGGCCGGAAGGGCTCGGTCCGGGCCCCCTGGGATCGCGGCGGGGAGCAGCTCCCCGGGGCCGAGGGGGGCTGGCAGCCGGTGGGCCCGAGCGCCGTCCCCTTCGCGCCCGGCCACCCGGTCCCCTCGCCGCTCGACGAGGCCGGGATCGCGGCGGTGGTCGCCGGCTTCGTCGGCGCCGCGCGCCGGGCGCTCGCCGCCGGCTTCGAGGTGGTCGAGGTCCACGCCGCCCACGGCTACCTCCTCCACCAGTTCCTCTCGCCGCTCTCCAACCGGCGGGACGACCGCTGGGGCGGCTCCTTCGAGAACCGCACCCGGCTCGTCCGCGAGGTGGTGGCGGCCGTCCGGGCCGTCTGGCCGGAGCGGCTCCCCCTCCTGGTCCGCGTCTCGGCGACCGACTGGCTGCCGGGGGGATGGGACCCCGACCAGACGGTCGAGCTCGCGCGCCAGCTCCGGGCGCTCGGCGTGGACCTGATCGACTGCTCGTCGGGGGGGCTCTCGGCCGCCGCGAAGGTCCCGGTCGGGCCCGGCTACCAGGTCCCCTTCGCCGAGCGCGTGCGGCGCGAGGCGGAGGTGGCGACCGCGGCGGTGGGGATGATCACCACCCCGGAGCAGGCGGAGGGGATCCTCCGCGCCGGCCAGGCCGACCTGGTGCTCCTCGCCCGCGAGCTCCTGCGCGACCCGCGCTTCCCGCTCCGCGCGGCCGCGGCGCTCGGCGTCGATGGGCCCTGGCCGCGCCAGTACCTGCGCGCCCGACCCTCCTGACGCGCGCGGTCCGGGTGCCCTCCGGCGCGCGCGCGCCAGCCTCCGGAGACGGCGAGGGCCCACCGGTCGCCCGGCGGGCCCTCGGGAGCGCGGCCGGTCGGCCGGCTAGGCGGTGCGGCGGCGGCGGTGGACGACGAGCGCCGCCAGCAGGAGCAGCCCGACGAGCCCGCCTCCGCCGGTCGAGCTGCAGCCCCCGGCCGCCTTGGTGACGCTGGTGTTGATGGTCGCCGAGACGTCGAGCGAGCCCGGGTCGTTGAGCAGGCCGGCCGAGTCGGCCGTCAGGTAGGTCGGGATCACCGTGGCGGTCATGTCGGGCGGCAGCCCCACCTTGAGGTCGACCGAGAAGGTGGTGCTCGCGCCGGCCTTGAGCGTGCCGATGGTGCAGGTGAGCGAGGAGGGGTCGCAGGTGATCCCCGCGGCCGACACGAAGGTGAGGAGCGGCGTGGTGTTGATGGTCGCGATCGCGTCGGTGGCGTCGCAGGGGCCGTCGTTGGTCACCGTCGCCGAGAAGGTGATGGTCTCGCTCTGGTTGGCGCCGGGGGGGCCGGTGAAGTTGGTGGCGTCGAAGACGGCGTAGGGGTCGGCGGTGAGGGTCGAGCTCGCCGAGGCGGTGGCCGGGCTGAGGCCGGTGGTGGCGGTGGTGGCGGTGATGATCACCGGCCCGACCATGGCCGAGGGGCAGGAGGTCGGGATGGTCGCAGGCGCCGCCAGGTTGAGGGCGAAGACGACGGTGGCCGAGCCGGCGGCGGCGATGTCGCCCTGGCTGCCGAAGTCGCACTCCTGGCTGCCGTCGACCGGGCTGGTGATGCAGGTGAAGGTCCCCGCGCTGGTGATGGAGAGCGCCGCGCCGGGGATGGGGGGCGCCGGGACGTGGACGGTCACGTCGACCGCGGCGGCGGCGGTGGCCGCGCTGGAGTTGGCGACGACCGCGGTGTAGGTGGTCGCGCCGCCGAACATGACGTCGGTCGGGGGGCTGGTCAGCGTGACCGACAGTCCGCCCGGGGAGACGATCGCGGACGCGGCGAAGGGGGTCGCGAGCGCGAGCGCGCCGGCCAGCAGGGTTGCGTGTCTCGAGGGCATCGGGTCGCTCCGTGGGTTCGGGTCAGCGGCGGCGGGTCGTCCGGCGAAGGAGGCGTCCGTCCATCGGGTCCTGCGCCGTTTATTCCCCACTTCGAAGATGGTCCGGGAAGTTTGCCGATCCGGCGATTGACCGTCAAGTCGATGCAGCGTCGATTCCCGCGCCAGTAGCCACCTTGCGCAGCCTTACGCCCCTCTTGGGGCGGTGCGCTCGGCCGACCGCGATCGGGGACCGCCAGCCTCTCCGCCGCCCCGTCAGCCCGCGCTCGCCGCCCCCGCGCGGAAGATCTGCGCCGGGAGGGGCGGCGTCTCCGGGTGGAGGCGCCGGTGGACCTCGAGCAGCGTCTCGACCGCCCGGCGGCCGTCCTCGCCGAGCGCGACCGAGTGGTCGTTCACGTAGAGATCGATGTGGGCGCGCAGGACCGCTTCGTCCAGCTCCTGGGCGTGGCGGCGGACGTAGTCGGAGACCAGCGGCCGGGCGGCGAGCGCCCGCGCCGCGCTGGCGCGCACCAGCCGGTCGATCTCGGCCTGGAGCGGCGCGCCGAGCGAGCGGCGCGCGACGATCCCCCCGAGGGGGATGGGGGCGCCGGTCCGCTCGAACCAGTGCTCGCCGAGGTCGAGGAGCCGCGCCAGCCCCCGCGCGGCGTAGGTGAAGCGCCCCTCGTGGATGACCACCCCCGCGTCGACCTCGCCGGAGAGGACCGCCGCCTCGATCCGGTCGAAGCGCAGGAACCGCTTCGCGGCCGCCCCCGGGTAGGCGAGGGAGAAGAGGAGGTGGGCGGTGGTCTGCTCGCCGGGGATGGCGACGGTCGCGGTCGCCGGGTCCGGGGGCGGGCCGGGGCGGGCGACGAGGAGCGGGCCGACCCCGTGGCCGAGGGCGCCCCCCGCCTCGAGGAGCAGGTACTCGCCGAGGATCCCCGGCAGCGCCCCGGAGCTCACCTTGGTCACGTCGAGCCGGCCGGCGCGGGCCCACTCGTTGAGCGTCTGCACGTCCTCGAGGACCGGCTCGAAGCGGAGCTCCCCGGGGTCGACGCCGCCGTTCACCAGCGCGTCGAAGATGAAGGTGTCGTTCGGGCAGGGGGAGAAGCCGAGGGTGAGTCGCATGGCGCGCGCCCCGGGGCCCGCCGCTCAGCGGCCCGGCTCGTCCTCGCCGGCGCCGAGGAGCGCGGCCAGCCCGGGGCCGCCCGCCGCGGCGCCGAGCGCCCGCAGCGAGTCGAGGTGGTGGAGGAGGAGCGCGCGGTTGTCGCCGACGCTCAGGTTCTGGAGCTCCAGCGCGCCGATCCGGTCCTCGGGGGTGAAGGCCGGCTCGGCCACCCGCTCCATCGAGAGCTTCTCCGGCGCGTAGCCCATGTACCGGGCGCGGGTGGAGAGGAAGGTCCAGTCGTCGCCGCGGCGCAGCTCGACGGTCACCGCGCCGGTGACCGCCGGCGCCACCCAGCGGGTGAGCGCGTCGCGGAGCATGAGCGCCTCGGGGTCGTACCACTTGCCCTCGTAGAGGAGCCGGCCGAGCCGCCGCCCGAGGGTGGCGTAGAGGTCGAGGGTGTTCTCGTTGTGGATCGCCGAGAGGAGCCGCTCGTAGGCGAGGTGGAGGAGCGCCATCCCCGGCGCCTCGTAGACCCCGCGGCTCTTGGCGTCGATGACCCGGTTCTCGATCTGGTCGCTCATCCCCAGGCCGTGGCGCCCGCCGATCCGGTTGGCCTCGAGGAAGAGCTCGAAGGGGGAGGCGAAGCGCCGGCCTTCGAGCTCGACGGGCCGCCCCTGCTCGAAGGCGATGGTCACCTCCTCGGCGGCGATGGCGACCTCGGGGCGCCAGGGGGCGACGCCCATGATCGGCGCGACGATCTTCATCCCGGTGTCGAGCCGCTCCAGGTCCTTCGCCTCGTGCGTGGCGCCGAGCACGTTCGCGTCGGTGGAGTAGGCCTTCTCCGTCCCCATCTTGTAGGGGAGGCCGCGCCGCTCCAGGTACTCGCTCATCTCCTTGCGGCCGCCGAAGGCGGTCACGAAGGCCTGGTCGAGCCAGGGCTTGTAGATGCGCAGATCGGGGTCGACCAGGATGCCGTAGCGGTAGAACCGCTGGATGTCGTTCCCCTTGTGCGTCGAGCCGTCGCCGAAGACGTGGACGCCGTCCTCGCGCATGGCCTGGACGATCGCGGTGGTGGTCACCGCGCGACCGAGCGGCGTGGTGTTGAAGTACTTCTTGCCGCCGGAGGAGAGGTGGAACGCGCCGCACTGGATGGCGGTGATCCCCTCGCGCACCATCGCCTCGCGGCAGTCGACGAGCCGCGCCTTCACCGCCCCGTGCTGGAGGGCGATCGGCGGGATGTCGGCCGGGTTGGCCTCGTCCGGCTGGGCCAGGTCGGCGGTGTAGGCGTGGACCGCGAGCCCCTGCTCGGAGAGCCAGGCGACGGCGCAGCGGGTGTCGAGGCCACCGCTGAAGGCGATGCCGAGGGCGGTGCCGCGGGGCGGGAGCGACCTGAAGATCCGGGACATGGGCCCGCCAACTAGCAGAAATGGTGGCCGGATTCCAGCGTCCGGCGCGGCGGGCGTGGAGGAGAGGACCCCGCCGCCGCCCCGCCCCCGGCGGCGCGCGGGAGGTGGGGTCCGGCCGGAGGGTCAGCGCCGCTCGGCGGCGGCGCGCGCCAGGAGGGCGACGACCTCCTCGTCGGTCGTCTGATCGAAGCGGTCGTACCACTGGCCGACGGCCGCGAAGGGCTCGGGGGTGGCGACGGCCACGAGGTCGTCGACCTCGCCGCGCAGCGCCGGCACCGTCGCCGCCGCCACCACGGGCGCCGCGAGGACGAGGCGGCGCGGGGCGCGCTCGCGCAGGGCCCGGAGGGCGGCGAGCGCGGTCCGCCCGGTGGCGACGCCGTCGTCGACGAGGAGCACGGTCCGCCCGGCGACCGGCGGGAGGGGCCGCCCGCCGCGGTAGCGCTCGACCCGCCGGGCGAGCTCGATCGCCTCTCGCTCCGCCGCCCGGGCGAGCGCCGCGGCGTCGATCCCGGCCTCGCTCGCCGCCTGCCGATCGACGAGGAGGCCGCCCCCCTCGGCGATGGCGCCGACGGCGTACTCGGGCTGGCCCGGCGCGCCGATCTTGCGGGCCACCAGCACGTCGAGCGGCGCCGCGAGCGCCCGGGCCACCTCGGCCGCGACCGGGACGCCGCCGCGGGGGAGGGCGAGGACGAGGGTGTCCCCGTCCCGGTACGCTCCGAGCAGCGCGGCGAGCCGGCGCCCGCCGTCGCTCCGATCGTGGAACCGCATGGCTCGCCTCGCCCGGCGACCCCTCCCCGCTTCCTTAAGGGCGATCGGCCGGCGGCGGCTCCCGCCCACCTGGGGCCGCCGGAAGGCGTGCGCACCGCCGCGCCCCTCAGGCCGGGACGGCGACCGCCGCGGCCTGCTTCACCGCCTCGAGCTCGATGGCGATCTCCACCTTCTCGCCGACCAGCACCCCGCCGGTCTCGAGCGCCGCGTTCCAGACCAGCCCGTAGTCGCGCCGGTCGAGCGTCGCCTTCGCGGAGAAGCCGGCGCGCTGGTTCCCCCACGGGTCCTTGCCGGTGCCGGCGAACTCGGCGTCGAGCGCGACCTCGCGGACCACGCCGTGGAGCGAGAGCTCGCCGACGACGCGGTAGCCCTCGCCGCGCCGCTCGATGCGGCGCGACCGGAAGGTGATCTCGGCGTGCTTGCCGGCGTCGAGGAAGTCGGGGGACCGGAGGTGCGCGTCCCGGTCGGCCACCTGGGTGTCGATCGAGGCGGCCTCGATCTTCACGTCGATGGTGGAGCGGGTCGGGTCCTGCTCGTCGAGGTCGACCGCGCCCGACCAGCGCGCGAACCGCCCGTGAACCTTGGAGATGACCATGTGGCGCACCCAGAAGTGGATGGCCGAGTGCCCGACGTCGATGTTCCAGGTGCTGGTCGCCATGTGTGTCGCCCTTCGCTCCGGCGGCGGTGGATTCCGCCGACGGGGGAGAGATGCGCCCGTTCCGCCGTGCGCGCAATGCGATCCGGAGAG